>JAUQWT010000386.1 GCA_030835005.1 Ignavibacteria bacterium
TCACCCAAAATCACAATATCAGTAAATGCAAAATTATTGAACGGATAGTAATCATTCTGAAAATTGAGCAAGCCTGTTTCATAATTTATGTCAAGTGTATCAATCAATAACTGAGGGTCGCGTAGGCCTGTTGTATTAAAAGTCACAACAGAAGTATAACTGCTATCTGGCTGCAGGGGAGTGTAAACAGTATCCAGTTTGAGTGTTACAAGCCCGGAAGGTCCATTAGCTGTCCATTTATTAATAATCATACCTGCCGGAACGAACCCGATGTTATAGTTCTTAACCGATATTGTGACTTGTGCGCCTTCATTCACAATAGAATCGCTTTTGACAAAACTATAGTTATCCGGAATAATTTCTGCAGGAGGCGTATATTTGAAATACATCGATTTGAATTCCGGAGAGAGCAAGCCGATTAAAGTGTCAATTTCCACCAAAGCAAACAAATTAAGCTTTGGGAAGTTGTAGCTGTTAACTGTATCAAGGTTAGTATAATTGTTGGTATTCAGTCCTGAATAGAGACCTATTGAATTGCCATTTTGTGTTATGCCGTTTACGTCAAAAGTTATTCCGGATCCGGCTGGGAGTACTCTATCCCATGAGAAATATTTCCACCTGTGAGAAGGACCAATCGAGAATTCTATACTGCCGGCAGTATTCAGGAATACCGGTAATAGATTGGCAAAACAAGGAGTCCATGTATTATTAGAGCTATACCTGTGAAAGCACTCAGAAATATCCTGTGGCCCTGCTCCAAGATATCCTATGAATGCATAAGTATCAAATACATTGAATCTTCTGACAGAATCTATCAGTAGTGCGCCAAACTGCTTTATTTTATTTTTTGCAGTTTGCTTTAAGCTATCTGATGTGGAAACATACGAAGCAATTCCTATCATAACATAGTGGGTTGTATCGAAAGTATTCATGAAATTCAGGACAGAATCTGAAGAAGAGGGGGTTGACATCCTGAAATTCCTGAATTCAAGGACACTTCCGGTCAGTTTTCGGACTTTAACTATGTTCAGTCCGGTGTTCTCTCCTCCATCAGCATAAATCGTATAGTTATTGATGGTAAAAAATGATGCCTCCTGTGCATTGCTGCCATATGATTTGATCTGAAGCTGGCCGGCATAATCAGTGAGTTTAAATCCATTACCTGTAAACACCAGTCCGTTAATTTCATTAGGTCTGAACTGTCCCCTGAGCCTAGTGTATAAAGTTACAATGGAATCGCTGCTGATCTGCGCTCTGCGGTCCGGTGTGCTGTTTATTCTGCCCGTAGTTAGATTCACTGAATTGTTGTAAACAAACCTGTTAGTTTCGCTCCATCCTGCGCTATCATTGTTGATTACAGCATTTGTCCGCCAATAGTATAATACATTTGAATCCAAAACAGGTAATCTGTACTTCACTTTAGTTGAAACGCCGGTTATGTTGGTTGCAGAATAATTGTATAATGGAGAATTAAAAGTGCCTGAAGTATCAATCTGCAGTAAAATTTTTACATTATTTGTTCTTAAATCAACCTGCGGATTCAGTCCCGTGAACTCAACAGAATCACTTGTTATAACAGAATTATCTATCGGCTTAAGTGGCGTATATGAAATATTTCTTAGCGGAAGAGGAATAATAAGGACATTATTTGCAGGGTCTTCCTGAGGATAATGATTGTCATAATCTAGCGTTGCTTTAAGCGAATAATTTCCGATAGTATCAATACTGAATGTATATGAAGTCGTATCAAAATATCCAAAGTTCTGTATCAATGTATCCCTGTATCTGAAAGTTGAACCATTCCTCAATATCTCGAACCTGATGAGGCAATTATCAGCAAATAATCCGTAGTTCTTCGGGTAAATAGTCCATGTTACCTGCTCTCCTACAAGCGGGTAATGGTTTGTGATCCTGTAATCGGTTTGTCCGATCAAGAATTCCGGTGTTGAAGGCAATAGCAGTTTTGACGCAGGGTCACCAAGCAGGTCATAACAGTTGATCATATTTCTAACCTGGAAGCTTCCGGAATCAGAAGCCATATTATTATTCGCGTATTTTATAAGAGAACCAATTCTCCTGATCGTATCGTTTGCAATTCCGCGAAAGATATACTTATTGATCTCATTTCCCGCTCCTGAAAAGCTCCATCCGGTGCTTCCCAAAAAACCAATAGCACCTCTTCCCTGAGCATAGACAAATTTTTCACCGAAGCCCCTGCTGTTTGGTTCGGAGTTTTTTCCCGTAAAACAAGTCATACTTAACACTAAAGGAAGTTTATTGTAGTTTGCAAGAGTAAAAGGATCTTCTAACCCAAGTTCCCAATCCTGGTTTCCTGCATGCCCTATAAAATTAACCAGAAGGCCGCCACGATTAATTTCACGCTTTATGGAGTCAGCATAATTGAATGTAATATAGCCTGCTGAATCATTTCTGTATATTCTGCTTGCAATACCTGTAATCGGCGGGGGAGCCAAATACTCATTAATAAACTGATTTGATTGAGTCTGGTATTGTATCTGTTCAAACCTGTTAGGGCCTCCGGTTATCATTATAAAATTCTTCCACCAGCTTTGAGGCTGCCCGGAATTATTATCATATGATATTATTTTATCAACAACATCCTGCGCTTCCTGAGTTGTATATACCGGAAGCCTCCCAATTGCTGCCTGGTGAAAATAAGTGAAACCGCCGAAGTTAAAGTTTACAAAATAACCATCAGTTGGCGGATTACCGTATACCGGCACAAAATTCCTGTAGAAGCTGGAAGTTTGCCTGTTGTTTTTAGGATCTAATGAACCTCTGCCCATGAGGCAAACGTAGCCAACTTTCGGAAGCTGCCAGTTATCATATACATACTTCATGAACCGTCTTATTGCTACCGGATCTTCTATCCCAAAATTAAAAATATCAGTGATATCATCAACAGCAGCTTTCATAGAGCGGATATTATCGTGTGCCTGCCTGTGAGAGCGGAGCTGTTCTGCCTGCGATTCAAAAATCCTGTTATAAATAACAATATAATCGGCACCGTTCGAGTTTGATGCAAGCGCCGGAACCTGTCGAGATGTAATCCTGAAGGGTCTTTCGGTAATCTCCCGGTTCACAACTTCAAACTCTCCATTCTGTTTGCCTGTAAACAACAAAGTATCTGCGTCAGAACTTATGTTTGTGATCTTAACGTTATTCCTGATATCGTAAATGGAAGTCGGGTTTCCGGGTTGATAGCCAACCACTTTAAATAATGCAGAGGTAGTATCACCTGGACTCAGGCTTATTCTGCAGGCATTATTTTCGAACTTGAAAATTTTTGGATACGAGATTTCAAGCAGATCGAAATAAAGACTGGGTGTTGCAGCAACATTACTAAATGTAGGCTGGTAAACAGCAGTAATCGTATTGCTTCCTGCCTGATTCAATATCGAACTGGAAAATGCTAAGGTAGTATCAAACCTGTTGTAATCATTTTTTGCAAGTGTGCTGATAGTGGTTGAGTTGATCTGCAGGGCAAGTTTATGTTCGTTGAATGAAGAATCTATGGAATTCGGGAATGCAAAAACCCTAAGTGTACAATTAACTGGCTGGGGACTAAGCAAAGGCACCAAAAAGTTCTGAGATATTGAAAATCCTGATTGCGGCCCTAAATTCCTCCAAAACCACCCTTCTCCGGAAATCTTTTCATTATTAAAATAACGGTAATCAGTAAGTGCATTTAAGGTTATTCCGAGACTGTAAACCGAATCTCTTTCAAAATGTATTTTTTCAAATGAGTAGTTGTTCTGATAAATATTCGTAGCACTATAAGTAGAAATACTGTATCTTATCCCGTTTGTTCCATCCCAACCAATCCAATAAATACTTGTATCGGAATACAGATTATAGTATTCATCTGTAGTATAATCCAGAGTTGTGGGTCCATAAGAAGCCTGATAAGTGCTTGTCAACCCCCCATGATTCCTTTTACAGTAAAAATCCAGATAATCATTTGCATCAAATGAGCCATCCTGCTCACCAAAAAAATAGATCGGGATCTCAGAACCCAGGAAAAAAACCTTTACTGTTCTGGGATCAATATTAGATGTATTTATTCCGGACTGAGTGAATTCGGCACGGGTAATTCTGTACAAACCATCATCATTAATATGAAGTTTTAAGTAATTCTTATTAGGGACAATCCAATTGTAGTTTTGAGCAAAGTTTTGACTGCAAATGAACAATAATAGTAATGCCATTATGCCGATTTTGCACATTTTCATACGCGTAAATTACGCATTTTTAGCATAATAATTCTATATAAAAAAAGGGGGTTACCAACAATATACCTTTTGAAATACTTTGGAGGATCTGATAAAAACCTTACAAACCATTCTAGACCTAAAAGTCTGAAAAGCTTTGGCCCTCTTCTTTTGATTCCGGCAAAAACTTTAATCCCATCACCTACAGCTAAGATCACTTTGTATTTGAGTTTCTTATGATTTTCCATAATCCATTGTTCCTGTTTAGGAAAGCCAAGACCGACCACCAGAATATCTGCTGAAGAATTCACAATTGATCCATAAATGTCTTCCGGTGTATCCGGTACAGATTGCGCAATGTACCTTATTCCTAAATTTGAATGTTTATC
>JAUQWT010000387.1 GCA_030835005.1 Ignavibacteria bacterium
GCCATGCGGAAGCGGTTATTGAATTCATACCTGTGACGGTGCCTTTCAGTTATGTTAATCGCTTTGTACGTGCTGTAAGTTTTAGTGTTTCTCTTCACGGTGCATGCATATGAACCAAGCCGCATCGTGCCGCCTTTTTCCGTAATGCCTTTTTGCTCTTCCATAAGGTCAATTACATTATTCTTAGTCTTCTTCACCTCTGCGCTGTTTGCATCTCTCAGCTTTAATACATTTCGTGCAAACTCCACTACTGCAAGCTGCATACCGAAGCATATTCCAAAGAAAGGAATCTTGTTTTCCCTGACATATTTTATCGCACGAATTTTGCCTTCTGTACCTCTTTCACCAAACCCGTATGGAACAAGCAGTCCATCTATATCATCCAGGTATCTGCCTGTGTGATGATCCTTTTCAAGATCCTGTGCTGAGACCCACTTAATGTTTACTTTCACATCGTTTTCAGCGCCGGCATGCACAAACGATTCAAGTATACTTTTGTATGCATCGGGAACCATATTGTATTTACCACAAATACCGATTGTAACAACCTGCTTTGGATTATTGATCTTTTTGACCAGTTTTTTCCATTTGGTTATATTTGGTTTCCCATTTCTTATATGCAGTTTCTTAACAACCATTTCATCCAGCCCCTCAGAGGCAAGCTCAAGCGGTACCTGGTAAATTGTCGGTACATCCCTGGCGGAAACTACACATCCTGTCTGCACATTGCAAAAAAGCGCGATCTTCTCCTTTATCTCCTGCGATACTCCCATGTGGCTTCTTATCACAAGAATATCAGGCTGAATACCGATCTCCAGAAGCGTCTTTACGCTGTGCTGAGTTGGCTTAGTCTTAATTTCTCCTGCAGCTTCAATGAATGGTACATATGTTAGATGGATAGAAAGTGAATTTTCCCTTCCAACCTTCAGCATTAACTGCCTCATTGCTTCAAGAAATGGCAATGATTCAATATCACCTACAGTGCCGCCGATCTCCGTAATAATAACGTCAAATTTCTTAGAGTCACCAAGCTTCATCATGCGGCGTTTTATCTCATCAGTAATATGCGGCACAACCTGAACAGTTGCGCCCAGATAGTCGCCGCGTCTTTCGCGTGATATCACTTCGTAGTAAACCTGTCCTGTAGTGGTATTGTTCGCCTTGCTCATATCCATATCCATGAACCGTTCGTAGTGCCCAAGATCAAGATCGCTCTCAGCGCCGTCTTCAGTCACAAATACTTCGCCATGCTGGTAGGGACTCATTGTTCCCGGATCAACATTTATATAAGGATCAAACTTTTGTATTGTCACTCTTAGCCCTCGGGATTTCAAAAGCAGCCCCAGCGACGAAGCGGCAATACCTTTGCCGAGAGATGAAACTACACCACCCGTTAAGAAAATATATTTTACCTGTTTCAAATTAGACTATATTTTGAGTTTGTTTTATCATGGTAGTGGACGCATTTATGCGTCCACTAAGTTACATCTTTATTAATCTTTTAACTTTTTTCAAATCAACTTCTGTATCAACGGAATGGGAATCAATTTTAGTCTCAATAACCTTTATCCTCCCGCCATTATCCAGTATCCTTAGCTGTTCAAGTTTCTCGGCTGATTCCTGCCTTGAGGGCTTAAGCCGAATCAGCCTTTTGAGAAAACTTGAACTGTAAACATAAAGCCCGATATGCTTGTAATGCTTTACACTTTTATCATTATCGCGGTTAAATGGAATCGGGTATCTTGAAAAGTATAATGCGTAACCATTATTATCTGAAACAACTTTTACAACATCGGGATTAAACAATTCGTCATTATTTTTTATGCTAATACAAAGAGTCGATACTTCAAGCTTACTATCAGTCAAAAAGGGCTTGATAGCTTTATCAATGTTTACCGGTGATATCATCGGCTCATCACCCTGAATATTCACAACAATATCACAACGGATATTCTTAACTGCTTCGCCAATTCTATCTGTGCCGCTTTTGTGTCTGCGGGAAGTCATTATTGCATTGCCGCCAAAACCCAGAACATCTTCAAATATCCTCTTATCATCAGTTGCAACCAGCACTTCATCAAGCAATTTTGCCTTTAAGCATCTTTCGTAAACATGCTGAATCATCGTTTTTCCGTTAATATCAGCAAGGACTTTTGCCGGCAGACGGGTCGATGCATATCTCGCAGGGATAACTCCAATAACAACCAATCCTCTTTTGCCTTCTGACTTTTTACTTTTCACTTACTTATCAAGTACTTTTGGCACTTTAAAGAAATTCTCTGTCTTCTCAGGAGCATTCTTCAAAACTTCTTCCTTTGTAAGACACTTTTCGTCAATATCGTCCCTGAATACATTTTCAGTATTGTTGATATTCTCAAGCGGCTCAACACTCTCCAGTCCGGGTATTTCGTTGATAGTCTCAATGTATGTTAGGATCTCATTCATCTCGCCCTGAAGCTTCACTTTTTCTTCTTCGCTGAATCTCAGTTTCGCGAGTTTTGCAATGTTCTCAACATCTTTTATAGTTACTGACATATTTTACTTTTGATTTAAATTTTCCATTACAATATTCCTTATATCATTCAGCAGTTCTTTATCTTTCCTGTACTGAACAGGTTTGCCGATCGTCATTATTACTTCTCCCGGCCTTACCCTGGCGCTTCCTATCGGCATTCTTTCAAATGTGCCTTTCAATGAAACCGGGACAAGGTCTGCCTTTGATTTCTCAGCCAGGAAGAACATTCCGCGCTTAAACTCTCCAATCGAACCGTCTTTGGTTCTGGTACCTTCCGGGTAGATTACGACCGAAAGCCCCTTTTTCACTCTTTGGGCGGCTTTGTCAAGTGATTTCATTGCATCACGGATATTGACTCTATCTATAGCTACAAAGCCGGCACAATACATTGCCCATCCAAGCACGGGCACTTTATTGATCTCTTTCTTGTATATCATCCGCACATTATCAGGAAGCTTTGCAAGCTGTACAAAGATATCAATATAACTTGCATGGTTTGAAATGTATATTTTTCCCCTCGCGGGATCAACATTTTCCGCGCCTCGAACTGTTACCTTAATTCCGTAAATGAAAAGAACTGCATTTGTCCATATTTTCATTAAGGGATTTGACAGTTTACTGCGATAATCGAACGGGTAGATTAGAATAGAAATAATTGCCACTATCAAAGAATAAAGGACCACAACAAAGTTTTTTATCAGCCACATATACACAAAAATACAAAAATATTTCTTCTATTTTTGTACTTAGCAATAATAACCATTTAATAACTGGGGATAAATTTATAAACTTTTTCATATACTTTTTTCTGGTATATTCGTATCTAACCTAATAGCCACCAGTAGTAACTCGCGGCTGGATAATCAATAAAATTGAGAGAAAAACAGAAAGTATATCTTCGTTTGGCAAACGGCAAAACCTTTGCAGGCTATAGTTTCGGGAAATACGGGAATTCCGATGGCGAAGTAGTATTTACTACTGGAATGACCGGTTACCCCGAATCTCTCACAGACCCTTCATATTCAGGGCAAATACTTGTTTTTACATATCCTTTAGTAGGCAATTATGGTGTGCCAAAATTTGCAAGGGATGATTCTGCTGAATCTATCCAGGATGGATTTGAATCCGGCAAAATACAGGTCAGAGGGATGGTTATTTCGAATTACAGCTCAGAATACAGCCACTTTGATGCAGCGGGATCACTTGACGATTGGCTTATGGATAATGATATACCCGGTATTTACGGAATTGACACCAGGGAACTTACAAAGACCTTAAGAACTACCGGCGTAATGCTTGGAAAGATAACAACTGATCTTGAAGATATTGTTACAGATATAGTTGATCCAAATGAAACCAATCTTGCTGGGCTTGTCGGCGTGCAGGAACCGGTTGTTTATTCACCTAAGAAAAAAAATCCCCAAAAAATATTACTGATTGATTGCGGAGTTAAAAATAATATCATTCGTAACTTTCTCAAAAGGGGAGCCGAAGTGATCAGAGTGCCGTATGATTACGATCCTGTGAATTCAAAATATGATTTTGACGGAATATTTGTTTCAAACGGTCCGGGCGACCCGAAAGTGTGCAAAACTACAGTCAGCAATCTCAAAAATTCTTTTGATCTAGGCAAACCTATTTTCGGAATTTGCCTCGGCAGCCAGATCTTGGGACTTTCAGCCGGAGCAGATACTTACAAGCTTAAGTTTGGCCACCGTTCGCAGAATCAGCCATGCATAGAAGTGGGGGGACACTGTTACATTACTTCGCAGAACCACGGTTACGCAGTTGATACAAAAACTTTGCCCGAAGACTGGGCTGAATGGTTCGTAAATAATAACGACGGCACGAACGAAGGCGTAAAACACAAAACCAAACCTTTTTTTGCCGTACAGTTTCACCCTGAATCATCTCCCGGCCCGAATGATACCGGCTGGCTTTTTGATAAGTTTATAGACATGATTTGAAAGCTTTAACTACAGAGAACAGAGTTGAGCATATCGCGATATTTGATGTATGGATTCCCGCCTTCGCGGGAATGACAAAGTTACAATCTGTCCAATTTGACAAATTTGAGTAATCCTGTTAACAAAATATTGCTTCTAGGTTCCGGCGCGCTGAAGATCGGCGAGGCCGGCGAATTCGATTATTCCGGCTCGCAGGCTATTAAAGCCCTCAAAGAAGAAGGCAAATATGTTGTGCTTGTCAATCCCAACATTGCCACTGTGCAGACCGATAAGGGACTGGCTGATAAAGTATATCTGCTTCCCGTAAACCCCTACTTTGTTGAACAGGTGATAAAAAAAGAAAGACCCGAAGGGATAATGCTTGGCTTCGGCGGGCAGACTGCCCTTAACTGCGGCCTTGAGCTTAACAGATCCGGCATACTTAAAAAGTATAACGTAGAAGTACTTGGCACACAGGTTGATTCAATTAATAAGACTGAAGACCGCGAGCTTTTTGTAAAAGAGCTTAATAAGATAAAAATAAGGACTCCAAAAAGTTTGGCTGTAACAAGCGTTAAAGCGGGAGTAAAAGCAGCAAAGGAAATTGGTTATCCTGTAATTCTAAGGGCTGGATTTACGCTTGGTGGACTAGGCTCAGGATTTGCCAACAATGAAAAAGAAATTACTAAAACTCTGAAAGAAGCATTCAATTATTCGCCGCAGGTATTAATAGAAGAAGACCTTCGCGGCTGGAAAGAAATTGAGTATGAAGTAGTAAGAGACTGTGTGGATAACTGCATTACTGTATGCAATATGGAGAATTTCGATCCCCTTGGCGTACATACAGGCGAGAGTATTGTGATAGCTCCCTCACAAACACTTTCAAATGCAGAGTATCACCAGTTACGTGATATATCCATCAAAACCATAAGGCATTTTAAGATAATGGGCGAGTGCAATATTCAGTTTGCCCTAAATCCGCACTCGGTGACTGAAGAAGGCGAGTTTGACTACCGAGTAATTGAAGTAAATGCCAGGCTTTCACGTTCATCTGCGCTTGCATCAAAAGTAACCGGTTACCCGCTTGCATACATTGCCGCTAAGCTTGCCCTTGGGTATAAACTTACTGAACTGGAAAATTCAATTACCAAAAAAACTTACTCATGTTTTGAGCCTGCGCTTGATTATGTTGCGCTGAAAATTCCAAGATGGGACCTGCAGAAATTCCCAAGGGTCGAAGAAGAAATAGGCAGCAAGATGAAATCCGTTGGCGAAGTTATGGCAATCGGCAGAAGTTTTCCCGAAGTGGTACAAAAAGCAATCCGTATGCTTCAGGTGGGTAAATTCGGGCTGGTGTTGAATAAATCCAAAACGCAGACGATTAAAGAAGATATTATAACACCTACCCCACGCAGACTATTTGCTATTTCACGCGCCTTAAGGGATGGTTACTCAGTTGATGAGATCCATAATATGTCTATGATAGACAGATGGTTCCTTTACCAGATCGCCGAAATTGACACCTTAAGGAAAGTTGAGATCACTAAAGAAGAAATTACCAAAGACTTCCTCATAGAAGCAAAAAGACTTGGTTATTCTGATAAACAGATCGGTATTATGACGGGTACAGATGAAGATGAGATAAGAATGATCAGAAAATCGCTTGGCGTATTACCCGTATTCAAACAGATAGATACACTTGCAGCTGAGTATCCCGCAGATACAAATTACCTGTATTCAACTTATCACGGTGAGTATTCTGATATTGAAGAAACCAAAGAGCGAGATGAGAAGAAGATAATGATACTTGGTTCAGGGCCGTACAAAATTGGCTCTTCAGTTGAGTTTGACTGGTGCTGTGTTAATACTGCTAAATATCTAAGAAAGCTTGGCTATAAGGTCATAATGGTTAATTATAACCCAGAAACAGTAAGCACTGATTATGATATATGCGATAAGCTTTACTTTGAAGAGCTTAGCCTTGAAAGAGTGCTTGATATCTATGAATATGAAAAACCGCTTGGAATAATTATTTCAATGGGCGGACAGATACCCAACAATCTTGCCTTAAAACTGCATGATAGCGGTGTCTGGATACTGGGTACTTCGCCGCACTCCATAGATAAATGCGAAGACAGAAACAAATTCTCTTCGATATTGGATAAACTTGAAATCGACCAGCCTGTTTGGCAGGAACTTTCTGATCTTAAACAGGCAAAAAAGTTTTCGAATAAGATAGAGTATCCAGTCTTGATTCGCCCGTCTTATGTGCTATCCGGAACTGCAATGAAAGTTTGCCATGATGACAGATCTCTTGAAGATTATATCAAAGAGCATGCCGCGATCTCCAAAGACTTTCCTGTAGTGATTTCAAAGTTTGAAGAAGGCGCAAAGGAAATTGAAATTGACGGTGTTGGCCAGAATGGCGAGTTAATAATTTACGCAATCAGCGAACATGTCGAAAATGCCGGTGTGCATTCAGGTGATGCAACGCTTGCAATACCGCCGCAGAAGCTTTATTTCGAAACAGTTCACCAGGTCAAGAGAATTACCAAGGCAATCGTCAAAGAACTAAAAATTACCGGCCCTTTTAATATACAGTTCCTTGCAAAAGAAAATAAGGTAAAGGTTATTGAGTGTAACCTGCGCGCAAGCCGTTCATTCCCGTTTATTTCCAAGGCAACAGATTATAATTTCATTGAGTTTGCAGTTGGCTCTATTTTGGGACATGATATTAAGGGTGATTATAAAACGCTTGATCTTGATCACATCGTAGTTAAGGCACCGCAATTCTCGTTTTCAAGGCTTAGCGGGGCTGACCCTATTTTAGGAGTTGAAATGTCCTCTACTGGCGAGGTTGCATGTTTTGGTGAATCCATGGAAGAGGCTTTCCTGAAATCTCTGCTTTCAACCGGATTCCGCCTGCCGAAAGAAAATATCCTTTTGACTCTTGGCGATCTTGAAGATAAAATTGAATTCCTAGATAGCGCAAGAAAACTTAATGAAATGGGATTCAGGATTTTCGCCACAACAAATACTCATCATTTGCTGAAAGAGCATAAAGTAAAATCTAAACATGTATTCAAGATCAACGAGAAAAGATCTCCAAACATATTGACAATGCTTGAGGCGAAGAAGTTTGACCTGGTGATAAATACCCAGTCTTTAAAGCATAAACATAAAGTTGTTGAGCGCGATGGCTACATTATGCGCCGCAAAGCAATTGATTACAATATACCCTTAATAAACAACCTCAAAATAGCTACGCTGTTCGTTAATTCAATATTTAAATACAAGCTTGACCAGCTTGAAATCAAAAGTATGGACGAGTATTAATAGTATCATAACACTCTCATTTTATCTAAATTTAATTAAAATTTTGATTACTTTTTCAGTTTAATAATCGTCAGAATTGTCTCATGAGGTTATTCAGGAATCATTTGTTTTAGGATGTAATTGTCATTCTGAGTCCGATCTATTGGGCGAAGAGGTACCCCCCTCCGGGTCATCCACTTTCAATTATAAATGGATGCTTCACTGCGTTCAGCATGACAACATGTTTTTCTATTGTCTTTTTCTTAGGATGTCTTATTTCCTGAACTTAAGTCCCTCATTTACAGGGCATATTTATTATGTTTCAAAAGTTGTGTGATACCGATAAATTTGGAAAATGAGAATTAAACCGGTCACATACTTTTGCTTCATAGTATTTTTGCTGATAATTGTGCAGAGTGCCTTTGCGCAAAAGTCAAAATCTCTTGCTACTGAAGACAAAGTCAGAACTTATGTCACTGATAAAACCGGAACTCTTACAACAACTCAAATCCAGTCGCTTGAAACAAAACTTTCCAATTTTGATAAAGAAACTTCTACCCAGATAGTTGTGTGGATGATCCCTTCTCTTGATGGCGGATCACTGGAAGATAAGTCATATGAGATAGCCGAGCAAAACGGCATAGGACAAAAAGGGAAGAATAACGGTGTACTCCTCTTTATCGCAAAGGATGACCGTAAGTTAAGAATTGAGGTGGGGTACGGACTTGAAGGAGCTTTAACCGATGCACTCAGCAGCCAGATAATAAGGAAAGAAATTACCCCAAGCTTTAAGAAAGGTAACTTTTACGAAGGCATACTCGCTGGCGTGGACGCTATC
>JAUQWT010000388.1 GCA_030835005.1 Ignavibacteria bacterium
GACCACATGACCCACTCGACATTGATAAATTGATTAGAACTGTGGAACAGGAAATCGTGTGGCAGAAGCAAAAATTAACTGATGAACAATTGGTTTGACCAGTTTACTTTACCTTTTTGCGGGGATAGTCAAAAACACCCATATATGATCTAACCAATCATGAGGGAGTAAATTATTTCAGGATGACATTTTTATTTTTCGGATTAGCATATATTTTTAGATTTCTGGATATTTTATCCATGTTGGTAACATTAACATTTGATACTCATTTTTTTATGGATATTTTCAGAATTATTCCTATTCCTCTTGTTATTAATGGATACTTTAGCACATTAGCTATTCTTTCATTGACATATAGTATAATTTGGAAAAATTTTAATATTAAACACACATTGTTGCTATTTAATATCATTGCCATTGCAGCATCCGGCATTGCATTTGTTTCGAGATCACCTTTTCTTTTAATATTAATACAGGCGATATTACTTATTTTTACAATTGTAATGGCTTGCTATTTCTATTTTAAATCGGGAAAATTCTCTCAGCTTTTTATTTTATATGTGTTGTTTCTATTGTTCTGGATAATCAATTTATTAACATTAGGCCCACAAAGATTTATTCCATTTGAACTACAGACTGCATTCCAGATTATTTCGATTGCAGTGATTGGAATAATCTATCAAAAGGTAGCCAAATGGACAATATAAGGCACAGAAGAGATCGCTTTGAGATGATATTTGATATTTTGAATATTATTAGAAATCATCATAATTCTGTGAAACCAACACCTTTGCTGAGATATTCAAATCTATCATCACAAAGTTTTTCAGAATATTTTAATGAATTACTTGATAAGGGTTTTATCAAAGAGATCACTGATGAAAATGGTAGGAAATTTATTACACTGACTGATAAGGGTTATAAATATTTGGAAAAATACAAATTGATATTGGGTTTTATTGAAGAGTTTGAATTATAGGTGAGTAAAACAAGAAATAGCTCTGGGAATTGATTCCGGTTACAAAAACATTGGTATCTCGGCAATAACCGAAAAAAAAGAAGTATATTCCTCAGAAGTCAAGCTGCGAACCGATATAGTAAAGCTCAATTCAGAACGAAGACAATACCGCAGAGCGAGACGAAGCAGAAACACTTGGTACAGATCACCAAGATTCCTTAACCGGAAGAAACCGGAAGGTTGGTTAGCACCATCAATCAAACACAAACTCGATAGCCATATTAAGCTCATCAATAAAGTAAAACAACTTCTCCCTATAACGAAAATCATTATTGAAGTAGCTGCATTCGATATCCAGAAAATAAAGAATCCCGAAATATCCGGGACGGAATACCAGAACGGAGTCCAGAAAGATAGCTGGAATGCCAGAGAATATGTGCTTCATAGGGACAATCACACATGTCAAGCATGTAAAGGGAAATCAAAAGATCCGATACTCGAAACTCATCATATTGTATCGAGACAAATTGGTGGGGATGCTCCGGACAACCTCTTAACTTTGTGCCAGACCTGTCATGAAAAGGTCACAAAAGGAAAACTGAAATTGGATATTCAAATAACCAAAGGTTTCAAAACAGAAACATTCATGTCAATCGTTAGATGGAAACTGGTTAATACATTAAGAGATGCTGGAAATATTGTAAATCATACTTATGGATATATCACAAAATTCGATAGAATTGCATTAGGTCTTGAGAAATCCCATAGTACAGATGCTTTTGTAATTGCAGGAGGAACAATGCAGAAAAGAAGTTCATTAACTTTCTTAATAAAACAGGTTAGAAAATGCAACCGTAAACTATTCAAAGGCGATAGAAGCCACATCAAAAACACGGCTGCTCGATTCATTCATGGATTCCGGAGATTCGATAAAGTTCTCTGGAATAATATCGAATGCTTTGTATTCGGAAGAAGAAAAACGGGTTATTTCGATTTGAGAACACTTGATGGAACAAAAATCCATGCATCGGGTAATGCAAAGGAACTCATTTTATTAGAAACTGCTAATACGTTGTTAATAGCGAATTTGAAGCGGGGTACGCTCCTCCACACTTTGAAAAATGTGGTTTCTGGACTATCCCTGCACTCCACGGAGTATTATGAAGGGTACGATATAAATTAAAATTAAAAAGTAACAATAAAAATATCCAAACAAAATTACACAACGAAAAGAGGTGTAAATAAAAATGGATATTAATTCACTGAGAGTTTTCAATGCTCTGCACTCACTTTCGATTTCGGAGGAAGAGTTTGCCCTGATAGAAAGTGAACAGGGGCACACAGAAAGATCAGGACTTTACATCGGATGCATCAAGAAAGAACAGTGCATCTGTGTTAGCCATGACGAGAATCATAAGATCATAATCAAGAAGATTAAGGCGGAGTTCCCAACACCGTGCAGGGTGTTGTTCAAGACAGTGATCACTTTTGATGACTTGCCGCCGGAAGTATATACGCTTCATTCAATCGCCCAATACAGAACACTGGATGCGGATATCAAGCACAGGGCAGATAATCTCGACGAGTTGAAGGACAGAATATGCGACCGGTTTATCGATAATAACCCAAAGAATCTGGGTGAGTCTTGTGATAGCGGTCGTTATTCAGGCTATTATTCGAATGATGAAGGTAAGAAGGCTGAATGGAAAGACATGAAGACGAGCCTGATAGATTCTCAGCTCAGGGCGCTTTTCTGGCTATTCAATGAGGATTACCAGAGGTTCGAACGGGAGGTAAAAGTATCAAGAGACAATATCGCAAGAATCGTCAAAGTGTTCGAGAGAAACAACCGGCGCCTGGCCATAATCCAGAGGACGAACAATTATCAAAAGAAGCATACCGGCGGCTGCATAAGCGGATACGGCGGCACGTGGGATGAGACTATACAGGGCAGTGAGCTCATGATAAGGTGCTTCAGGCCGAAGGATGTGCAATATAATTATGTTGACCTGAATCGGGAAATATATCTGCCTATCGGCTACTCAGAAGATACGGAGATATGGCTTGATGATACGTTGTTTGAGAAGATTGGCCACCACGAACTGAAGGTCTTATCCAGGAGATTGTTTTCTGATGACCCTACCCATGGGAGAAGATGGATACTACTCAATGCTGATGAGTTTAACAAGAAGCAGTCCTTAATCAGAATTGAGGTGATGAGCGCTGCAAGAAAGGACCAGGAAGAACAGGCAAAGAAGAGTCTGGCCAGGAATATTGATACGCAGTTTAAGAAAGGGAAGGTTGTTCGGCAGGGAATAACATTCACGAAGAACAGCATCGAATGTGAAGGCATCAAAATTAAGAACCACAAGCTGGGTGAGTTTGTGATGAGAAATCAGGTTCATCTGCAACTAGAACCGGACTTCAGAAGGATTGTACAGGACTTCATATGTTATATCCTGAACATCCAGGCAAGCCAGAATTTCTACTCCGATAAGATATCCTATGTGTGCAATTTCGTAGGCGATGAGACAATAGATATCGGAAAAGTGAAATTGCATATCAAGAGCGAGAATAATAATATCTTCATCAATAACCGCAGGATTCGCAAGGACGATTTGGTAGAAGTTATATTCAAAGCTTTATCTTACACCGACCAGACCTCCTTTGATGCGTACCTGGCTTATAGCGCAAGTGTCAATCTGGCATTGCAAAAGACGCTCGCAAGTGGTGGGATGTCATTTGAGTTAAAGATTGATATCACCGAAGACAATTCCCTGCCAGTGAAAAAAGAAAAGATGTTGTTATCTCTACCCCTGAAACGGGTGAAGGGAAAAAATTATACAACTATCAACGGTGTCGATTATAGGATCCAGAACTTACAGGCGTTCTTCGATATAGGTAAAGAGATTAACAGCTCAAGGATCGGGTATAGCGGTGGCGGATACTTGCAGAGGACTATTAAGATGCTCTACAGGGCTATCAAAGACATTACCCCAAAGGATATTGGAGACCTGATCCGGAACGGTGAGAAAGAATACTCGAAGCTCCAGTCTCATGTTCTCAAGGAGAACACCAAACAGTCCAGGAAGGCCGATGAGTTCGTTAAGCACGCAGCCAAAGTGAGTAAAGCGAAGCAGTTAAAGGATGGCTTTTTAGTCAATGGCGCAAGCGG
>JAUQWT010000004.1 GCA_030835005.1 Ignavibacteria bacterium
AGCATTTGTGGAGATCCTTCCCGGAAAAGAAGGCTTGCTGCATATATCACAGATCGATAAGAAACGTGTTGCTAAGGTCGAAGACGTTCTGAAACGCCATGACAAGATAAGGGTGAAAGTTCTTGAAATTGATAAAACTACTGGCAAGATATCGCTCAGCCACAAAGCAGTAATGGAAGACGAAGAAAAAGCAGCTTCCGGTAAGGTGGAAGAACCTGCTGTAAAAGAATAAAAACACTTCAACATGTTTTGAATGCCTGTGCGGTTATAACGGACAGGCATTTTTTATTTCCATTCACCTTCTCTCCTTCAAATCTCAAAATTACTCAACCTGTATTATCATACTTACTAAACTAATTTTCTTCAATCACAAACAACTAATTCAAGTACTTTGGCAGGAATATTTTCTTTATTAACAGTATATTTGTAGATGAAATTTTCTGCTATTGATTACATTATTGTGTTTGTTTACCTGGTGGGTGTTGTTGTTTTCGGCATTATTACTTCCGGAAAGCAGAAGAACACAAAAGATTATTTCCTTGGCGGCAAGAAACTCTCATGGTGGGCAGTTGGATTAAGCATTGTAGCCAGCGAAACCAGTACCCTGACTTTCATTAGTATCCCCGGGCTTGCCTACAAAAGCAATATGATGTTCCTGCAGCTTGTATTCGGCTATTTTATCGGGAGGCTTCTTGTAACTGTTATATTTATTCCGGCATACTATAAAGGTGAAATAGAAACAGCATACGATTACCTTGGCAAGAGATTCGGGCTGGCACTAAGGAAAATAACCTCTTCTGTATTCATCATAACAAGGGTTCTGGCATCGGGAGTCAGGTTGTTTGCTACTGCAATACCTGTTCATATAATTACCGGTTATGACTATCCCACAAGCATTGCCATAATAGGCATATTTACTTTGATTTATACTTATCTTGGTGGATTGAAGGCTGTCGTTTCAATGGATGTTGTACAGATGTTTATCTATATCGGCGGCGCAATTACTGCCATGATAGTAATTTTCCAGTATCTGCCGAACGGACTTGATGACGTGATTTTCTATTCAACAATGAACGGTCAGAATAAATTTGAAATATTCAATTTCGGTACGTTTACTACCTGGGGTGAGTTCTTCGCATCACCATATACACTTCTCGGAGCGGTACTTGGCGGAACTTTCCTCACAATGGCATCTCACGGTACGGACCAGCTGCTTGTTCAGCGATTACTTGGATGTGAAACAAAAAAAGAAAGCCAGAAGGCATTGATGCTGGATGCAAGCGTGATAGTTCTTCAGTTTGCATTTTTCCTTTTCCTTGGACTCTGCCTGAATGCCTTCTATAAAGGTGTTCCTTTCAAAGAACTTATCATGAGCTCTACCGGTGCAAACCTGACATCATCTGATGAAATTTTTCCCAAGTTCATTGTTGAAAATCTGCCGACGGGAGTAGCCGGACTTGTGATAGCAGGCGTTCTTGCCTCTGCAATGGGAACACTTTCTTCAGCTATCAGCTCACTTGCATCATCAACATACCTTGACCTGTTCAAATTCAGCTCAAAAGGCAAAGATCTTCAGGCGGGGAAAGAAATGTTCTGGTCGAAAGTTTTTACTCTGTTATGGGGTATTGTTTTAATAGGCGGTGCAATGCTCTTTAAGGATTCAAAAAATCCGGTTGTTGAACTTGGATTAACGATTGCATCATTCACATACGGCGGACTACTTGGGACTTTCCTGCTTGGAATATTCTTCAAACGAACAAAGCAGTCTCACGCTATTATTGGCTTTGCAGCAGGTATTCTTGGTATGGTTGCCGTAATATATTTTACAAACATTGCATGGACCTGGTATACAATAATCGGTGTAGCGATTACCATTGTTATGGCTAATGTGGCATCGTTATTTTTGAAAGAAAAATCTACAGCTTGAAAATGAGAACAAGAACTACTTTATTGATTTTGTCAATTGTTTTTCTTTTAGCCGGCTCACATATCAACGCTCAGGATTACAGCATAACGCACAAAGCAATGGCTGAAATAAGCAAGGACGGCAAATATGAATTTACCGTTGCCTATTCGCAGATCGTGGATTTTAAGGATAACATTACATCCATGAACCTTTTCAACAAGATGGTGGAAAGTAAAATGGAGACACTTCTGGATACGTTCAGAGTATGGATGAAAGACTGGGAAACACCAACTGAGATGACAGGTGTAGAAAGCTATTATGAAGCCGGTGACTCTGTATTTTATTCAAGCAATAAGATCATAAGCATTCAGTTCTACGAAGGATATTACTTTGCGGGAGCAGCTCATCCCAATAACAGCTCGTTCAGTATTAACTATGACCTGGTTAACAACAAAGAACTCACGCTTGATAATATTCTAACGGCTGGGTGGGAAAAGAGAATATCAGAGATTTGCATCAAAAGCCTTAGAGAGCAAAAGAAATTCCCGCCGGGCACCGAAGATGACTGGATAGAAAGAGGTGCTGGTCCCGAAAAGAAGAATTTTGAAGTTTTTAACGTAACAAAAGAAGGAATATTAGTCACTTTTATTACATACCAGGTCGGTTCCTATGTCGAGGGTCCCAGTGAAGTGTTTATTCCATACCCAGAGATAAAAGATATAATTAAAAAGGATTCAATAATAAAGGATTTCATCAGAACTTTTAAGTAAGACGGTGCAGTCAAGTAAATATAAATAATATATTGATGCTTGTGAAGTAGTTGATCAGTTGTATATCTGATCATTTGATTCGGGTAACCGGCAAGATTCTTCCCCGCTCTAAAATAAGGGCGGGGATTTTTATTATAAGAATACCCTAAAACCCTTTAAACCTTTTGTATACCCCTTTGTCTTACTAATACAAATGGGTTATAACCACAAAAATTGCTAAAAAACAAAAAAAACAATACAAAGGAGAATAATAATGAAAAAGCTTAAAAACACCAAGAATTTACTTATTTTACTATTGATGCCGGTTTTGGCACTTTATTTATCAGCATGTTCTGAGAGCTCCGTAGAAGAAAACCAGACTGATGATGAGTACATTAAGGAAGTGCTTGTTAACGGGTATTCAAACCCGAATGCC
>JAUQWT010000389.1 GCA_030835005.1 Ignavibacteria bacterium
GGCAGTGACATTACTTAACCGGTCTTCTCTATCACAGTTGCGGGGACAGCTCAGGTTTTGGAATTAACTCACCTGATTCCCTATTATTCACTGTTATAAAAAGTGAACCGAAATACACTATCCGTTTAAAACGGATTATAACAAAGAGCTGATGCAATTATACGAAATATTTGTGAGATTATAAATGCAACCTAATTTCTAAATTTCTTATCATATTATTATTTACGATATTTGCAGATAACGCTAAGGAGGATTACGCTTTCAATACTCAGAATTTGGTGAAAATTGAAGAAATAGAGCTTTCCGGTTTCGGTAAATACCCAAAAACACACAGCAGGGTCTCGAGGCCTGCAAACTTAAGAGAGATCAAGGATTGCCTTTCTGCGGGTGCAGTTACTCCACGCGGTCTTGGAAGAAGTTATGGAGATGCAGCAATTTCCAATAGCGGAATTGTTGCTGAATCTCTGTTAATGAATAAATTTCTGTCATTTGATGAATCATCTGGAATTCTATATTGTGAAGCAGGGGTATCTTATAAAGATCTGCTTGATACTTTCACCATTAGAGGGTGGTTTCCTTACGTAACTCCCGGCACAAAATATGTGACAATTGGCGGTGCAATTGCCAGCGATGTTCACGGTAAGAACCACCATAAAGAAGGTTCGTTCTCAAATTTTCTGATAAGCATGCGAATTTTAGTTTCTTCCGGAGAAGTAATAGAGTGTTCGCGTGAAAATAATGCCGATTTATTTTGGGCAACAATTGGTGGAATGGGCCTTACAGGATTTATTCTTGATGCAAAATTCAAATTAAGGAAGATAGATTCTCCTTATATGACAAACAGAGTACTTAAGCTCAGAAATTTAACTCAACTTTTTGAAAAAGTCGAAGAGTTTGACGAAGACTATATATATTCAGTGGCATGGATGGACATTGTTGCATCGGGAAGCAAGTACGGGCGGAATATTTTAATGCTCGGCAATCATGCCGGCAATGAAGAGCTTAACTCACGCCTGCAGGTTAAGTCAAAAGAAAAATATGTAGAGAAAAAAATATCCGTTCCGTTTGAAATACCTTTCACAACTTTGAATAAGGTATCAATAAGTCTCTTCAATTCTGCTTTTTATATGAAGGCAAGAACAAAAGAAGACTTCCAGCACTATGATAAGTACTTTTACCCGCTCGATTTTATCCTAAACTGGAATCATATTTACAGCAAGAGCGGGCTTATACAGTACCAGCTTAATATCCCGGAAGACCGCGGACAGGAAGCAGTTGATAAAGTGCTCAAGAAAGTAGTTGAGTTTGGAGGCGGTTCATTTCTGGCCGTGTTAAAGAAGATGGGAGATCAGGACGGGATATTATCATTCCCGTTCAAAGGATATACTTTATCAATGGATTTTCCGGTCAAAAAAGGCGTCATCAAAATGTGCAGACAGTTAGATGAAATTGTGCTTGACTACGGCGGACGAACATACCTGA
Organism: Ignavibacteria bacterium; assembly: GCA_030835005.1. GTDB lineage: Bacteria > Bacteroidota > Ignavibacteria > Tepidaquicellales > OLB5 > OLB5. The sequence continues at coordinate 1,483 of JAUQWT010000389.1, forward strand.
CAAAAGACTCTATACTTGATGAAGCAACTTTTAAGAAAATGTACAGCGGATTATGGGAGAAATGGATGGAAATTAAGCATAAATATGACCCTGAAAACAAGTTCTCATCAAGCCTGGCAAGGAGGATCGGTTTATGTCCCTCTTAGTCCTCGGAGCCAATTCACTTATTGCACTGGCTGCAGCCTCTCACTTTGCCGAGGCCGGGCATAAAATAATCTTTGCCGGTAGAGTTCAGGATGAACCTGAGAAATATGCAAATGATTTCAGCATAAGGTATAATGTTGAATGCAGCCATGAAATTATTGACGCACTGGATTACCCAAGCCACAAAAAATTTGCCGAAGATGTTGTTTCAAAAAATCAGGAGCTTGATAACATCTTAATAGTGTTCGGATATCTTGGCACCCAGGAGAAGGCTCAAAATGATTTTAATGAAGCACACAGAATAATTGATACAAATTACACCGGGGTTGTATCTGTATGTGAATTATTCGCCGCAGAATTTGAAACCAGAAAAAGAGGAACCATCGCTGCAATTTCATCTGTTGCGGGCGATAGGGGCCGCCAGAGTAATTA
>JAUQWT010000390.1 GCA_030835005.1 Ignavibacteria bacterium
TAAGGAATGGCATCGCGTGCTTCGACCGGGCGGTAAGGCTGTTTTTACAGATCCGGTGGTGATCACGGGTCCGGTTACAAACGAGGAGCTTGCACTGCGCAGTTCGATCGGTCTTTTCCTGTATGTACCGCCCGGAGTTAATGAAAATTTCATCGAAGCGGCCGGATTAAGGCTGATCAAAAAAGAAGACGTCACAGAAAACGCAGCTTTGGTTTCGGAAAGATGGTTCTCGGCGCGAAAGAAACATGTGGAAGAATTGGTCAGGATAGAAGGCGAGGAGCGATACGAAGAACTCCAGAAATTTTTTGAATCTGTCCATCGCCTGAGCTCAGAGAAAAGGTTATCCAGGATCGCATACTTCGTTGAGAAGTAAGTAACTATTATAATACTACTCCGAAATTTTCAATAAGAAGTTTATTAAAAACTTCTTCGCTATCTATTTCTGATTCTGCTTTTATTCCGTTAATTGTTTCGATCAGTCTGTTACCGCTTATTGTGATCCTCCCGTTTGGCTTTGCGATTGTTATGATCCGCTTTTGAGCAAAATGAGATAAAGGTGAACTTTGATGATAATTGCACATTTGTTCAAAGTCACTGAGTTCCCTTGCTGTTGTTGAAAATCGATACATATTGCAGTAAACAGTCCCGTCATCGGATTGCTTTAATATGTAATTATTCTCGCCTATGTTTTCGATCTTGTAGTATTTGTTCTCCTGATTTTGGATAAGCCCGGTTTTAAATTCAAGCGGCTCTCGAAAGCTGTCTCCGAAACCGACATCAGCCAGATATTCCGTTCCGCCCAGAGCAACAATCAAAGCCATATGGTCAAATTCAGGTCCGGGTTCCGTGCTGTCATAGACTCGTGCCGAAACCATCCTAACAGTGAATCCCAAAGCTGTCAATACTTTGTAGAATAGTCCGTTCATTTCATAGCAGAATCCGCCCCTATTGTTTGTTACTATTTTGTCATATATACTTTCGAAACTCAGGATTATTTTTCTGCCGATATGAATATCCAGATTCTCAAAAGGTATCGAATATAGATGCTGCAAATGCAGTGATGTGAGCACTTCCAATGATATTTCTACAGGCAGGTTGTGCCTAATTCTTTTGAGATATTTGTCTATTTCCATGATGCCGGATATTTACGGTTTATTCTGATAGAGAAATTGTGCAAGTTAACAAGCAATTGAATAAAAAAGCACCGGGCAGAAATAAACGAACAATGACATATTATCTTTCTATTTCCTGTATTTTTTCTTTAAACCAGAAGCCAAGTAATGTATTCCTGGTAATGTCCATGATTTCTGTCATTGCCGGTGCACTTCTGTTCGTTTTGTTTTGTTTCAATCTCAGCAATGCTTTTATACAGTTGAGAAAAGCCTGACTCTCCGTTCTAAGATTTTCCGATATAGTTCGGTTATTTCTCAGGAAATGATCGAATGAATCAAAGGCTAAATACAGATCTTCTGTGTAGTTCATTTCATAAAAGCAGCATATTCTAAGTTTATATTTGTCGTTATCTGAAACTGTTTCAAGTATATCTTTCTTAGAAAGATTTTGCAGGCATTTATCAAAAGATCTTTCCTTAAAACATAATAAAGCATTTGAATAATTCCTTATGCTTTCAATGTATTTAACATCTACTTTACCAGAATATTGTTCAATAAACAATCGAAACGAATCTGCATCCAGCAGGCTGAACTTAATACTTAATGCAGAAAGATATCCTCTGAAATCAAGCTTCAGTTTCTTATTGTGGCTAAATACTTCATTAGACCAAACAAAATCGATCAGGTCATTTGCTTTGGCAAGATATTTGATATCGGACCCTATGCTGCCGAAAAGTCTGTTATGTAAGATAATAAATATATCCCACTGTGTGCTTTGTGACAACTTAGGGAATATTCTTTTGTAAATATCCTCAGCGGCTGTTAAGCAGTGTAAAACATCTTCACTAAACCTGGATTTAAGAATGTAATAATATATAAGTATCAGGTTTTTTGTTTCGAAACCGTCCTCCACGCATACATCTTCAAAAAGTTCCGGATCGAAAGTTTCTATAAATTGTCTGACAAGCTCAACGCCTTTGAATTCCTGATTATACCTGCGCTTAAAAACTGCATTTTGATTCAGATGACCTACCATTATGTAAAATATGAACGCATAAATATATAATAGTTCGTTACTCGATTTATCATATACTTTCTGCGGTTGAGACAGAAAATAATAGCAGGAGATCAAAGCAACGTCTGTTTCAAGTTTTCGAAAATGAAAGTCTAAGTCTTTTTCTCCTTTATCGATTATTACTGAATTGCTTAAGAATTTCTTCAGTGCCTGCTCAATCAGCTTTTTATCAATATATGATTTACCAAGGCATTTATTGAATTCATAATCAAACCTGCCTTTCTCAAACCCGTTGTATACTAGAAACTTCTCAGCCAATGAAAATAGCTCAGATGACTTTACATGGATCAGGTGCAGGGATGATTTCCCGCCGAATTTCTTTCCGGGATAGAGCCTTTCGAATATCTTTTTTTCATTAAAAGAAGCAGCGTCAAATGAGGGATAGTATTTTTTCAGGATCCGAAAATACGGGTTTAGATTCCTGCCCTTGGAAAAAAAAGACGATGACAGAAATTTGTCAAACTGTTTGATCTCTTCACCTGTAAACGTTTTCAAGAGTGTTATAAGTTTGCTGGTCTTCATATTCTGATGAATTTCATTGAGATTTACTGTGAGAAGATAATAAAATCCTTACTAATATAAAACTATATTATTCATATAGTTATACAGTAAGAGCACGAAAGCTATAAACAAGTAGGCTTAAGAAATCTGTGAGAAGAAGTGATTTTTTTCTTTTTACATTTCAAGCCGGTTAGATTATGTTTGTGCACTTCAGAGTGCATAGTGGAGTGCACAATTAATGGCACTGATAACAAAACCGAAAAAAACAAATAAGACTGCCAAGGGTTACAGGCTGAAAGTATCAACTCATAAGCTTATCGATAAATTGCAGTTTATGCTTAAGGCTGACCAGGACACAGTAATTACAAAAGCATGCAGGATGCTGTATAATGAATTAAAGAAGAATGTTAAACTATAAACTTTTCTTAAGGGAATTAATATGAAATACACCATAATTCATTTCATCGCTTTGTTTTTGAACAGTGCTTTGTTCTGCCAAAGTACCTGGGTAAGTTTGCCATCGTTGAGCGGAAACCTGCAGGATATACACTTCGTTAACAGCTCTACCGGATGGGCTGCCGGATCGAGCATTTATAAGACCACCAATGGCGGAGCAAACTGGAACCTGCAGTTAAGTGAATTTGCGAACACAATATATTTTATTGATGAAAATACCGGAATGACCGGGGGTAATTTATTAAGAAGAACTACCAATGGCGGGCTTAACTGGCAGAGTAATTTTTCTGTTGCAAATATTATGGATATAACATTTACCGATAGCTTAACAGGATGGGCTGTTGGAAGCGCCAGCGTTACCGGAAGCATTTTTAAATCAACCGATGCAGGTGAAAGCTGGACTCTGATATTTTCTTCTTCAACCAATTCCGGCGGCGGCTTCAGGGCAATGCATTTTTTGGATAACAATACAGGCTGGGTTACCGGGAGCTCCGGCAGAACTTTTAAAACAACAAACAGCGGGATTAACTGGGTATCGCAACCAACAGGCACATTTACAAATTATGACATATTTTTTGCAGACCATTTAACCGGTTGGATAACTTTTTATGGCTCAAGCGTAAGGAAAACAACTAATGGAGGAGCTTCATGGTTCTTTCAGTCTTTACCCACATTTGCCGGTTATACGCTTCATTTTACAAATGCCTCTACCGGCTTTATAGCCGGACCGGGCGGTATAATGATAAGCACAACAAATGGCGGAACTAACTGGGTGCAGGACCCAAGCCCGACTACTGAAACTTTAAATTCAATATTTTTTATCGATAACATTACAGGGTACATATGCGGCACTAACGGAACAATATTAACTAATCAGTCATTTCAGCCCGCTGAACCCACCAGCCTCGAAGCTGTTGCGGATTCAAGCAGCAGAATAAATCTATCCTGGACAGATAATTCAACAAACGAACTGGGCTTTATAATTGAAAGAAGCACAAATAATGCTGACTGGATTATTTTTGATTCAGTTCCCCAGAACACAACAGTTTATCCGGATACAGGCCTAATTCCGTATAATGTATACTATTACAGGCTTTATTCATACAATGAAAACGGAATTTCGCCGTATTCAAATGTTGCATACGATACTGCAAGGTCATATAAATCATGTGATAATATATATGTAATGATTTCAATGATAAATGAATTAAGAGCTTCGGATACATTAAATCATGGACAGGCTAATTCTTTGATAATGAAACTGAATGCTGCCTGCGAGCACACTGGCAGAGGCAGGTTTGAAGCTGCCATAAACCAGATGTATGCATTTGGGGCGCAGGTATACACTTTACTGAACTTGCAGGTACTTTCACAGCAACAGGCTGATGTACTGGTAAATATTGCACTTGGTATTATTCAACTCCTTCAGGGCGGAACTTCTCCCCGGGAAGATCAGCAGAATTCAGCCTTACCTGAAGTATTTGCCCTGTATCCTAATTACCCAAATCCTTTCAATCCAGCAACAAAGATCAGTTTTGATATTTCTAAGCATTCAAACACAAAAATAATTATATATGATGTACTAGGCAGAATTGTAGATGTTTTGCTTGAAAATGATCTGGCTCCCGGAAAATATGAGATTAGCTGGAATGCTGCGAATTATTCCAGCGGAATTTATTACTACAGCCTTGTTACTGAAACATTTTCTCAGACAAAGAAAATGGTCTTATTAAAGTAATGCAGAAAGGGTTCGCAGTGAAAAGTATTTCATTTTCTGCTGCAAGGAAGTTGATTCCTGTAAAATAAACTGTTGATTTAAGTTAATTTCTGAATTTTTTACTATATTCGAAAAGTCGGCTTGGAAATTATTAGAAAATACACATTTACAGCGTTCAAAATGCATTAATTCAATGCAGTATTGACTTTCGGTATTGACATAGAATGAAGATCTGAATACAATTTTAATTAAAGGAGTAAATTTTATGTACAAATTGAATTCTATGAAATATCTTCTGTCACTAATTATTTGCGTGACATCTACTCAATTTTGCTTGCTGGCACAGAGTACTTGGATATCCCAGCCGCAATTAACGGGTTCACTTTACAGCCTGTACTTTGCAAACAATCAAACAGGCTGGACAGTCGGGACAACAGGCGTTTATAAAACGACAAGCGGCGGCCTGAACTGGACTCTGCAATCATCAGATAGTGCCCGAGGAGTATGTTTTATAAACGGAAATACCGGCATTATCGGGGGACATAATCCAAAAAGAACAAGTGACGGGGGAGCTACATGGACAAACCTTTCGCGGTTTGCAGATACAATTGTATATGATATAAGCAGGACTGATTCAATGATCTTATATGCATGCGGAGGTCGGCCCGGCACAAGCCACGGAGTAATCTGGAGGTCAACCAATGCGGGCAATAACTGGGTAAGGGTATACAATTATAGTAACTCCGGCCGTTTTCATGCAGTTCATTTTATAAATTACAATACAGGATGGGCATGCTCTCACACAGGGGCAGTTTATAGAACAACAGACGGGGGATATAGTTCAATCTGGAGTCTGATAGTCATAGGTGTTTTGTACGATATCCAGTTTGTTGATCAATATACGGGCTGGCTTACAAATAATACAGGTATCATAAGAAAGTCCACAAATGGTGCTTCCTGGAACCAACAATTTTTGCCTTACACCGGAGGATATGCGCTGCATTTTTCTAATTCATCTGACGGAAGAGTTGTCGGACCGAATGGTATAATGAGAACAGTTAACGGCGGGTCCAATTGGTTTACCGAAACAAGCCCAACTACTGAGCAGCTAAATGCAATATTCTTTACAGGCAATGATACCAGTTACATTTGCGGAACAAACGGGACAATTTTGAAAACAGTTAACGGAGGCGCTGTAACCAATATCCAAAATACTTCATCTGAAATCCCAAAAGAATTTTCGCTATCACAAAATATTCCTAACCCGTTCAATCCGGTTACCAGTATTGAATTCAGACTGCCGGAGAGAGATTTTGCTACATTGAGAGTTTATGATGCAATGGGAAGAGAAATTGAAGTACTGGTAAAAGGCGAATTAAATCCCGGCACATTCAGGGCTGAGTGGAATGCAGCAAATTATTCAAGCGGCATTTATTTCTACAGCATTGAAACAGGAACATTTACTGAAACCAGGAAAATGATTGTAATTAAATAAATCAAATAATATTGAAAATGAAGAACTCAACCTGCAAAAACATTGGTTTTTTGTTTACTTTTTTTTTATTTAGTTTTTCAATAAATACACCAAATTGTATTGCCCAATGGGTAGCGGTAGGAGGCGGACCCGGAACAAACTTGGCATTAACTGCAAATTCAAATACTATTTTTGCTGCGTCTTATAATAATGGAATATATAAATCCACAAATAACGGTACAAACTGGTCTTCATGTTATTCGGTTTCTGCTTCAGGATATACGTTGGCTGCAAACGGAAATAATATTTTTGCAGCAACTTATACTAATAATATTGTGTATTATTCTTCTAATAACGGCACAAGCTGGATACCGACTTCGTTAAATAACCGGACAGTTATTTCATTAGCAGCAAAAGGAGATACAGTCTATGCCGGAACTCAAGTTTATGGAGTGTATATTTCAACTAATAATGGCACAAATTGGACACAATCTACGCTAAATAACCAGACGGTTCTTTCGTTAGCAGTAAAAGGAGATACAGTTTTTGCCGGTACTACGACGTCTGGAGTATATATTTCAACTAATAATGGCACAACCTGGACTCAAACTTCTTTGAATAATCAATACATTTTGTCAATAGCAATAAGCGGAAATAATATCTTTGCAGGTCGTTCCGGCGTAGGCGTTTTGAGTGTATATTTGTCTACAGATAATGGCGCAACATGGACTCCAACCTCCTTAAATAGCAATTCTGTATGGTCATTGGCAATAAGCGGAAATAATGTCATTGCCGGGACATATGGAACCGGTGTTTATATATCGACTGATTTCGGGGGAAGCTGGACGCCATGGAATGAAGGTTTAGGAGGCATGTTTGTACTTGCTCTGTGTATATCAAACAATTACATATTTGCATGCCCAACAAATAGCGGAGTGTACAGAAGACTCTTAAGCGATCTTACCGCTATCCAGTCCGTTTCAAATGAAATTCCAAAACAGTTCTCACTTTCGCAGAATTACCCTAACCCGTTCAATCCGATTACCAGTATTGAATTCAGTTTGCCAGAGAGAGGTTTTGTTACGCTGAGAGTTTATGATGCAATGGGAAAAGAACTTGAGGTTCTGGTAAAAGGCGAATTGAAACCCGGCGTATATAAAACTGAATGGAATGCAGCAAATTATTCCAGCGGAGTTTACTTCTTCACGCTTGTGAGCGGGAAGTTTGCTGAAACCCGGAAAATGGTAATTGCGAAATGACTTAGTGGAATTTTCCGAAATCCAAAAGCCGATTATTTGTAATTAATCGGCTTTTTTTGCGCTCCCAACGGGATTCGAACCCGTGTTTCCACTGTGAAAGAGTGATGACCTAACCCCTAGTCGATGGGAGCGTTTTTGACAAGAATTACAAAAATAAGCAAATTTTTCAACATAATAAA
>JAUQWT010000050.1 GCA_030835005.1 Ignavibacteria bacterium
TAAGTTACAGGTCTTAAAGGTATATCATAAATAGGAGTATTGAATAAGCAAAAAAATTAGGTTAAACTTACATCGCAGTAATTAAAAAATTCGTATATACTAAAATCAGGAGATACAAATAAAAGCAGTTAAAATCATACCTGTCATTTTGATCTTTGGCTTTTTCGCAGCCTGTTACCCGCAGATGCTCCGCGAGACCTTTTCAATGGACTCCCTGAAACTGAAGTTGAAAGAAGATTCGGTCTCTTCTGCGTCTAATGCAAGTCTGAACCAGGGGAAACAATTACCCCGAAAGGACTACAGGGTCAATTTTATCAAGTTTGGTGCGATAACGGGCGCAACTGCCGGTGCTTTTTTGTGGCTGCATAATTACCAGAAAAATGCATGGTGGAGCGGACAAAGAGGGAGTTTCCACTTGCAGAACGATTGGGATTACGCAATGTCTGCAGATAAGCTCGGACATTTTTTCGATGGAGCGCTTGTACAGGCAATTTACAGGGGAGCAATGGAATGGGCCGGATTCTCTCCAACAGCATCTGTGTGGATAGGCGCCGCATTCAGTATTGCCTATATGACAGATATTGAAATAGAAGACGGGTTTGCCACGAATTGGGGATTTTCCCCCGGTGACCAGATAATGAATGTGGCGGGTGCACTTTACCCGGTCGCACAGTATTACTGGAAACCGCTCAGAACATTCAATTTCAAATGGAGTTATTACCCGACAGAAGAACTCACAAGCGGAAATAAAAACGGTGCGTTTCTTGACGATTATAACGGACAGACAACTTGGCTTTCAATTAATGTGCATGATCTGCTGCCGAAGAAGGCAAAGGGATTCTGGCCAGACTACTTAAATCTCGCGACAGGCTATGGAGTTAACCATTATACTGATTACTCTAAGCGGTATGCAGATTATTACATCGGGCTTGACTTGAATTGGGAAAGAATTATTCCTGGCAATTCCAAATTCATGCTTTGGTTCAAGAATGTTATCAACCATTTTCGGTTCCTCCCGCTGCCTGTGCTGAAGATCAACAAGGACGGCGTTCACTATTCAGTAAACTTCTAAGTTAATGAAGAATCTCTCAATTGCTTTGTTCATATTGATTTTTTCAGCGGCAAGTTCTGTGTCGTTTGAAAATGATAATGTCAGTTCCGAGATCAAGTTAAAGCTGAAAGAAAAACCGGAGATAAGCCTAAAACAAGTAACTAGGGAACAACCGGACTTGATATCCGGATTCAGCATATCTAAAATCGACAAGCAAGGCAAAGCATTTGTTCTTAAAGAGCAAAATGATCCCAAAAGTAAGATAAACTATTTTGATGCGATTGCAGGCAGTAAAAAGAAATACAAAGTTGATGCGGTCAAAATGGCTATTCTTGGTGCTGTTGGTGCAGGTGTTTTTACGGGAATGCATATTTATTACTCTAATACATGGTGGAAAGACCAGGTAACATATTTTAAATACGCTGAGGACGGCTATTATGCCCGGAATATTGATAAAGCCTCACATGTGTTTACAGCCAATTTCTTTACTGTTGCATCGGCGACTGCTTATGAGTGGGCAGGTGTAAATCCGAACAAGGCTCTGCTTTACGGTGCATTCACCTCGATAGCGTACGAAACATATATTGAAATAAATGATGGTTTCGCCCCGATCTGGGGTTTTGACTGGGGAGATATGGGAGCAAATATTGCAGGAGCACTATATCCTTTTTTGCAGAAATTATACTCACCCCTTGAGCACATAAATTTCAAATGGAGCTTTCGCCCTGAGTGGATAAAGAAAAAGGCCACAGAGGATGCTGATCTTTTGGATGATTACACAAATATGACATTCTGGCTCAGTGTAAATCCAATGATCGTCCTGCCGGAAACCGTAACCAAGGCAAAGTTTTACCCTAATTTCCTTGCCCTGGCACTTGGGATGAGCATTAAAAACGCAAGCCACACAAAGGGAAACCAAAATGCAGAGGTCGAGTGGTTTCTATCGCTTGACTGGGACGTAACAAAACTTCCGGGAAAATCCGATTTCATGCAGAAACTGAAGAAGATCCTGAATTTTTATCATTTTCCTGCACCTGCCGTCAGGGTTTCACCCTCAGGTATTTGGTACGGACTTTATTTTTAACAAAATTCCTCTTATTTTTGTAGCTTTAATCACAAAAGAAGGCATAATTTACAATGGCTAAACAACAAACATTTGCTGATAAAGCCAGCAAATTAGCAAAAAAAGCAGCAACTGTCACAGATCCGGATACAGGCAAAGAAACCAAGTTGTTGAATGTTAAGCTTGTGGAATCTGTTAAAACTGAAAAAGGTACATGGAAATTTCTGGAAAGAATGCAGAAAGTCTATGAATCCTCGCTTAAACCTTACAAACCGTAGTTTTTGAAATCAGGAAATTAATACTTTAGGATATAAAGACATGTCAAAAGTTTGTCAGCTTACAGGAAAAAAGCCGTTATCAGGGAACCACGTATCCCACGCGCATAACAAAACAAAAAGAAGGCAGATGCCTAACTTGAGATCGAAAAGGATCTGGGTTGAAGAAGAAAATAAGTTCGTAACTCTCCGCATTTCGACAAGCGCCCTGAGGACCCTGAAGAAAAAGGGCTATGCGAAGATGGTTGCAGAAATGAACAAAGCAAGCTGATCGTTTTTTTGTTTTAGAATTTTGGGGAGTGTGAGTATTTTTGCACTCCCATTATTTTTACGCATAAACCTGCACTTCAATTGGATACTAATCCCCAAATCAGCGTAATCATTCCCACCCTCAACGAGGAAAAATTAATCCTTCAGATACTCAGTCAATTTACTCCGGATATTAAGAAACGGTTCGGAATTGAAGTTATCATTTCCGATGGCGGCAGC
>JAUQWT010000051.1 GCA_030835005.1 Ignavibacteria bacterium
CAGGGTGCAACAGGCGGGCCGGTGAGTGTATTGAATCTCGACTTTGTTCGCGAGGTAAATTTTCTTACCGGTGGTTTCAGTGCAAAATACGGCGATAAGCTTTCATCTGTGGTAGAAATTAAACAAAGAGCAGGAAGCTACGACAAATTCTTTGGCAAAATAAATTTAAGCGGAACAGGTTTCGGCGCAAATTTTGAAGGACCAATTTCAAAAAAGAACCGCTCAAGCTGGTTAATCTCAGCAAGAAGAAGTTACTTAGATCTTATCTTTAATGCTGCGGGATTTTCATTTGTCCCGGAATATACTGACTTCCAGGCTAAAGCGGATTTTAAACTCAATAGCAGGAACTTCATTGAGTTCAATTCATTCGGTGCACTTGATAAGGTAAGATTCAACAATGATACTGAAGAAAATAAACAAAATAACCTGACAATACTCTCAAATAATCAGAACAGTTATTCCGCGGGTATATTGTGGAAAACCCTTTTAGATAAAAATTCATTCTTGATAACTTCGATTGCAAGGAATTATTCAAATTATTCTTTTTCTCAAAGAGACAGCAACTTCACAGAAGTGTTCAGGAATGATTCCAAAGAAAGTGACGTTCAGCTAAAACTTGATTACAACAGCCGCCTGAGCAGCAGTACATTCATATCTCTTGGCGGAGCAGGAAAACGATTAAAGCTAAATTATGATATTGATAAAAAAGCTGATACACTATACTATACTGATCCGAATACAGGTAGCAACCTTGTATTGCCAGCAGTAACTATTGTTGAAAATATCAATACCTACAAAGCATTTGCTTATGCAGAAATAGTTCAGAGTTTCATGAAAAGACTTAAGCTTACAGCAGGTTTAAGATATGATTACTTTGATCTTTTAGATAGAAAAAGCTATTTGTCACCAAGAACCAGTCTGTCTATTACCATCACCCCCGTATTTAGCTTTAATCTTGCATACGGTATTTTTTACCAGTCACCATCTAATATTTGGATTGTTGGATCTCCAGTCAATAAAGATCTCCGGGATATCAGGGCTGACCATTACATTGCCGGTATTGAATACCTTCTTGACGAAAGCACAAGGCTGACAGTTGAAGGATATTACAAAGATTACAGGTATTACCCGGTCAGTACAAAACGGCCTTATCTCATTTTGGCAAACAACAGCGGTTTTGAAACCCAGAATTCATTCGGGCTGGAAGAACTCAGAAGCGAAGGAACGGGAAATGCAAAAGGATTTGAGATCTTCCTTCAGAAAGCATTGACAAAGAATTTCTATGGCAGTCTTAGCTTTTCTTATAGTGATGTGAAGTATAAGGCTTTTGACGGAATTGAAAGACGCTCTGATTGGGATAACAGGTATGTTTTAAACATTAATGGCGGGTATAAATTAGGCAAGTCGTGGGAGTTAAGTGCAAAATTCCGTATTGCCGGAGGGCGTCCGTACACTCCGATTGATCCGACAGACGGAAGCATAAATTATGACATATATAATACCCAAACACTTCCGGTATATCACAGGCTTGATGTAAGAGCTGAAAAAAAGTTTATCTTTAAAGCCTGGACCCTTACTACATATATTGATATACAAAATATATACAATAAACAGAACGTTTATCAGTATGAATGGAATCCGTTTAAAAGGGAAATTGAAACAAATAAGAACCTAGGGATACTACCCACAATAGGTGTGAACGCAGAATTCTAGACCACAGGCCTGAGATTCTGAACAATTGGTCTTGTTAAGATCGTATTTTAGTTCATTTTGTCATAAAATGAGCATTTCCTTATGTACATATGTCATAAAATTTAATGAATAAAATCATAGGAAAACCTTTGTCTGTATGAGTATTTTGTATGGTTATATTGAGATTTTATAATTAATTGTACCATGAAAAAACTCATATTGGTTCTGATAGTTTCATTCTGTTTTTACCCTAATTTCTCTTCAGCCCAGGATCTGACTTTGGAAAAACAAAAAGCACAAGAGTACTTCTTGAGCAAAGGTGAAGTCTATTTCACGTTTGAAGTTTTTGATAAAGCGCGTATAGAAGAGCTTTCAAATGTAATTTCTATTGATAATGTTCAGGGCTGCACTATTTTTGCTTACGCAAATAAAGATGAATTCGGTAAATTTTTGAATTACTCCATTCCATTCAAAGTCCTCCCGCATCCCGGAGATGTTGATTTTGACCTGAAGATGTTTGATGGAACCGGTGAGGGCAATATAATGGATTGGGATTCATACCCAACCTATGAAGCATATGTTGCTATGATGAATCAGTTTGCAGCAACATATCCCAATCTGTGCAGAATCGTAAATGCAGGAACTACAATCCAGGGCAGGCAAATACTTTTTGCAGTTATATCCGACAATGTTAGTACACCAGAAGCTGAACCAAAATTTATGTACACTTCATCTATGCATGGAGATGAAACGACCGGGTATGTTTTGATGCTCAGGCTGATAGATTATCTTTTGAGCAGGTATAATTCAGATCCTGCTGTTTCCAGACTGGTTAATGGAATTGAAATATGGATAAATCCACTCGCAAATCCTGATGGCACGTACCATGGCGGAAACAATACGGTTAACGGCGCAACAAGGTATAACGCAAACGGATATGACCTGAACCGTAACTTTCCGGGAGTTGATGCCCCCAACAACCAGCCTATACAGACTGAAACACAATTATTTATGAACATTGCTGTTCAGAATTACTTCAGGTTTTCTGCGAATTTCCATGGCGGCGCTGAAGTTGTAAATTATCCCTGGGATTGCTGGTCAAGGCTTGCTGCAGATAATGACTGGTGGGTGCGTGTATCCAGAAAATATGCGGATACAGTTCATGTATATTCGGCACCCGGTTACATGAATGACCTGAATAACGGCATAACTAACGGCTATGCATGGTATTATGTAAGAGGCTGCAGACAGGATTATATGATCTATTACCGGCATGGCAGGGAAAGCACTATTGAGATCTCTTCTACTAAACTTCTAAATCCAACACAGCTTCCTGCTCATTGGAATTATAACTACAGGTCTTTGTTGAACTATATTGAACAGTCGTTATATGGTGTGAGCGGAACAGTAACAGATTCTGTTACCGGGCTGCCTCTTAAAGCCAAAGTGACTGCAGTGGGATTTGATATTGATAGTTCTGAAGTTTATTCAGATAGTCTATTCGGGAAATATTACCGCATGGCCATTCAGGGAAACTACAACTTAATGTTTACTGCTCCCGGATATTACAGTAAAACTATATCAGGAGTATTTGTTAGGAATGATTCTGCAACAGCTCTGAATGTTCAATTGAGACCTCTGATTAACGCCATAGTAAACAGCGGCCATTTGCCGTCAAAGTTTGAACTCTATCAGAATTTTCCGAATCCTTTTAATCCTTCAACAACTATAAGATTCGACGTTCCAGCACAAAGCAGAGAGAATTCCTCGCCTGTAAGATTAAATATTTATGATGTTCTGGGTAAAAATACAGAAGAACTCCTGAGTAATTACTTAAAACCAGGTACTTATGAGATAAAATGGGATAGCAAAAACTATTCTTCAGGAGTATATTACTATGTTTTAACTGCAGGCAACATTACTGTTACCAAAAAACTTGTTTTAATCAAATAATTTTAAGAAAATAATAATTCCAGAACTTTATTCAATTTAAATACATAACTATGAAATCATTTTTAGTAGTTCTTATTTCTTTATTTGTTTTTACAGTTTCCGGAAGCCTGAATGCACAGATCAGTGTTGCCGGCACTCCTTATAGTTTCAGTTACAATCTTGAGAGTCAATTCCAAACTGTGACTATGCCATTTTTTGATGTTAATCTTTTATTAGAGCAGGACAGAATCGAATCCGCCTACAAAGATATCCCGCCAAGGTTTGGTAATGCTTTTGAAGTTAACCTGGGGTTTAACAATTCCGGAATGTGGAGAACGCTTGATAACGGCAGCAAAGTCTGGCAGCTTGGAATCAAGTCTCCAGGTGCGTACTCAATAAATCTTATCTTTGATAAGTTTTTTATGCCTCCGGGCGCTAGTTTTTATGTGTATTCAGCTGATAGAAAAATGATGCTTGGGGCCTTTACTGAACAGAATAACCTGCCTGAAAGAGTCTTTTCAACGGCTCCTGTTAAGGGAGACTATATTATACTTGAATACAACGAACCTGCAAATTCAAGGATTCCCGCAGAGCTGCAGGTTTCAAGTGTAACACATGCTTATAAAGATATTTTCGGCACGTTTAACACAGATGGTTTTGGAAGCTCAGGGGCATGTGAAAGAAACGTGATTTGCCCTGAAGGCGACCCATGGCGCAACCAGATAAGATCTTCTGCTATGATACTCACTGCAGGAGGCACAAGGCTTTGCAGCGGCTCACTGGTTAATAATACAAGGAACGACGGGACACCGTTTTTTATGTCTGCAAATCATTGCGGCACAAGTGTTTCAACATGGGTATTTATGTTCCAGTATCAAAGTGCAACATGTACACCCAACCAGGATGGCCCGCTGACTTTTACAATCTCGGGAGCCACACTTCTGGCAAATAACTCTGCTTCAGATTTTACATTAATGAGACTATCAAGCAAGCCGCCCGCATCTTACAATGTTTATTATTCAGGATGGGATAGAAGAGATATTGCTGCAACTTCCGGATGCGGTATTCATCATCCTGCCGGTGATATTAAAAAAATATCATTTTCCACTCTTCCGTTTACTTCTGATACATGGAGCGGAACTCCGGCTAATTCTCATTGGAAAGTTAACTGGACGGCAATTCCCGGTGGTCAAATTCCGGTAACAGAAGGTGGTTCTTCAGGATCCCCGATCTATAACCAGGATAAACGTTTCGTAGGCCAGCTTCACGGCGGTCCTTCAGCTTGCGGTGTTCCCCCTGGCAGTTTAAATGATTTATACGGGAAATTTTCAGTGTCGTGGGATTATGGAACTACACCTTCTACTCAGGCAAAGTTCTGGCTGGATTCAGTCAACACAGGTGCTCAATTCATTGATGGATACGACCCGCTTGCAGGGCCATTGAATGCTTTCAACCTTACAAATCCGGCTGCTGGATTAACAATTACCACTCTTCCGGGCTCAACTAATGTAACAACATTCAACTGGGATACAGCTTCAAGCGGTGCAACTTATAAATGGATATTCGGTTCACCAAGTGCTGCAAACAGGCAGATCACAATTCCGATATATTCAAATGTACTTAATGTAACTGCCGGACAGCTTGATGCTTATTTGCAGGCACTTGGTGTACCTCAGGGAGGTTCACTTGCCGGACAATGGGATATTTGGAGTTTCCGAAATAATGCTCCGATAAATGACTCATTGAAATCATCAAATGGTCCGAGAACGCTTACATTAACCAGAGGAATTCCAGCATTGACTGCTTTCAATCTTGTAACTCCCGTAAACAATGCAACCATTGTAACAACGGCAGGTGATAATTCGCTCATAAGTTCTACATGGTCACGCTCCGGAGTAGGCGCAACTTATAAATGGCATTTTGCTTCTCCAAACTTTTCAGTCCCTTCAAATACTAAGTTCAGGATCGCATCCGGTAATGGCGGAGCAGATACAAGTCTTTCTCTCACCAGCGGTTATATTGATGGATTGCTTGTATTGCTTGGATTAAACCAGGGTGATTCAATAAGCGGGCAGTACAGAGTGTATGCTTATTCGTTAAATGATTCACTTTCATCAGCACAGGTTTATAATATAACATTTAAAAGGAGTTCAACAACGGTACTTTGCAGAAATGTAGTGAAGCCGATACTTGATAACCAGGTTACAAGAGATACTGTTAATATTAACATAGCAAATGCAATAACCAGCAAGATGGTTGTCAGAATTGACAACGTTACACATACTTACGATGGTGACTTAGCGTTCTGGCTCAAATCACCTACAAACCAAAACGTCAGATTGATCGGTAGGGTTGGGGGCACAGGAGAAAACTTCATTAACACGGTTCTTGATGATGCAGCGGCAAATCCGATTTCAAGCGGTTCTGCACCGTTTACCGGTTCTTTCAGGCCAACAAGTCCACTGGCACCATATAATGGTTCTAATCCAAATGGCAGCTGGGTACTATCAATATATGACAGCGCTGGCGGTGATACTGGCAGTTTGAACGCATGGTGTTTGGTTTTAACATATTCAACAGTGCTGGGCGTAACAACAACAATTGAAGTTCCGAATAGATTCTATCTTAACCAGAATTATCC
>JAUQWT010000391.1 GCA_030835005.1 Ignavibacteria bacterium
GGCGATGAAAAAATTAAGTGTAATTACTGCTCAACTACATACCATGTCAGCGAACCGGCCGGAAGCAAGCCAAAGGTAATAATCGGTAAAGGAGCAAATGTTGTATTTGGCAAAAGCTCAAATGTAACCATAAAAGGCGGAGTCAGTATAAGCGAAGACGCAAATGTGCAGTTTCTCGGAAAATTGGATATTCTGGAATTGGGTGATGAAGAGAAGATAAAGAATTCTGAGTTTTATAAAAAGAATAACCCCTAAAGACAACAAAATACCTGAAATATCCTTATTTATATTGTAATTATCCCTCATTTTCTTTATTTTTGCTAATTAAATAAGCAAAATCAACAATTTTCCCGATTTGATCGGGATTTCGCTTCGCTCAACATACCTATGGCCTACAAAAACATTTTAGTAACAAAACTCGAAAATTCCAAAGGATTGAAAGTCGGGCAGATACAGTTCAACCGCCCCGACGTTTTGAATGCCCTCAATATTGAATTAATGGGCGAGCTTTTAGATGCCCTGCGCGATTTTGATAAAGCAAGTGATGTAGGTTGTATCATCATAACCGGAAGCGCAAAAGCTTTTGCCGCCGGCGCTGATATAAAGGAAATGGCAACTCAAAGCGCTATTGATATGCACATTCGCGATCAGTTCGCTGTTTGGGATAGCATCCGCAAGATCAAAAAGCCTATCATTGCCGCAACTTCAGGCTTTGTGCTGGGTGGCGGGTGTGAGCTATCTATGGCATGTGATATGATAGTCGCAGCAGAATCCACCAAGTTTGGTCAGCCGGAAATTAAGCTCGGCATAATCCCCGGCGCAGGCGGAACCCAACGCTTAACCCGCGCAATCGGTAAAGCGCGCGCAATGGAAATGATACTTACCGGCAGAATGTACACAGCCCGTGAAATGTTTGAAGCGGGACTTGTAAGCCGCGTAGTTGATGATGAGGTTTTTCTTGAAGAAGCGCAGGCGCTGGCAAAAGAAATTGCTTCAATGCCTCCTATCGCACTTCAAATCGCAAAAGACGCCATAATGAAGGCATTTGATACAACTATTGAAGCCGGATTAGAATACGAGCGCAAAGCATTCTATCTTTTGTTTGCTTCTGATGATATGAAAGAAGGCATGACGGCATTTGTTGAAAAGCGCAAGCCAAAATGGACAGGGAAATGATTCTATTAAAAATTAGAAATTAGAAGCTGATTAGAATAAATAAGTAGAAAAGGAAAATATTTGATCAAACATCTCATTTTATTGTTAGTTCTTGCGTTTTCGCTAAGCGTAGCTGCGCAGGATAAAAAAAACGAGTTTCAGCAGTCAAACAAGATGCTGATGGATTCCAACTTCAACGCCGAGCAGATCATAGAAATGAATAAGCCTGCTCTTATTTCAATATGGTATCATACTAATAACTATTATTCATATACTTCCTTCACAACAATTGATACTAACCTGTTAAACGGCAGCGGCTTTATTTTTACCGAAGACGGCCTGATCGGGACAAACTATCACGTTGTTGATGGCATTGATAGTCTGCTTATCAAAACAAGCGATGGCACGTTTTATGATGCTGAGATGCTTTTGATCGATGAAAAAAACGATATGGCAATTCTGCGCATAAAAAACGCAAATGGCACGAAGTTCCCTACCATAAGATTCGCCAATTCAGATGTATTGAAGGTCGGGCAGGAAGTATTTGCAATAGGCAGTCCGCTTGGCTATGAATATACCATTTCACAGGGAATTATTGCTGGCATCAGGGATAACGAAAAAGTTTCATTCACCGATCCGGTTACTTATGCACCGATAGAAAAGAGTTTCGATAAGGTGATACAGATAACTGCAGCTATCTCGCCCGGCAACTCAGGCGGAGCGCTTTTCAACCGCAAAGGCGAAGTTATCGGAATAACAACATATACATATACAGGTTACGGAAATTTAAATTTTGCGATCGCAATAAACAGTTTTGTATATTTCATGAATTCTGTTGACCTTGCAAACATTGATAGCAACGAGGAATCAAAAAGAAAACGTGCGGAAAGCCTTTACTTCTCAAACCTCCGGCTGGCAAATAACTTCAAATCAGAGGCCACATACAACTGGTATTATGTTAAGCAGAAGGATACAATGAAAACTCTTGATACATTTGTTGTTAAACAGGATTCCGTTGCCAGGAACAATTTTGCCAAAGCAGAAACATTTTATTTCAAGTGTATTGATATAGCTCCGGATTCATTCAGTGTTTACCGCGAAATGATGGACCTGTATGTTTATTGCGAGAACTTTAGCAAGGCTGAAAATTTGTATGATACGATCAAAGTAAGATTCCAGTCAGATAGTCTTTTAAGCCTGCTGTCATCAAGTCTTGCAAATGCTTACACTTCATCAAAAGAATATAAAAAGGCGCTTGAGTTCTATGAAAAGATGTCCTTAAAAGATACTTCCGATATTTACCTGCGCTACCAGATAGGGAACATCTACGAAAGCATGGGAAAGAACAGTAAAGCCATAAAGGAATATAAAAGAGTATTGAAGCGTGACCCCTCTTACACGCAGGCATACATTCAGATCGGCGCGATATATTTTAATAAATATAAAGATTACAAAACAGCGAAAGAATATATTGAAAAGGCATATGACAGGGAAATGTCTGCATACGGTTCAACGTACTACCTGGATATTCCTTACTATCTTGGTATGATAGCTGTAAAAGAGCGTAAGAAGTTTGATGCTATGCTGTATTACATGGATCTGAAAAGTATTTATTCTTACACACCCGAAGAGAATAAAAAGAAAGCTGATCTGCTTAAAGCATTAAGGGAAATAAATTAATAATTTCTACCAATAATGATACATAAATTTGATGTTGTAATTGTAGGGGCAGGCGGGGCGGGCTTGCGCGCTGCTGTTGAGATCCCCAAAGAATATTCCTGTGCAGTGATATCTAAAGTATTCCCGACGCGCTCCCATACAGGAACGGCACAGGGAGGCGTTTGCGCAGCATTATCCAACGAAGAAGAAGATTCATGGCTTAATCATGCATTTGATACCGTAAAGGGATCGGACTATCTTGGCGACCAGGATGCAATAGAAATAATGTGCCAGGATGCGCCAAGGGCAATAATTGAGCTTGAACACATGGGCATGCCTTTTTCGCGCACTAAAGAAGGCAAAATTGCGCAGCGCATGTTTGGCGGGCATACCAAGCCTGACGATCCTAATGACCCGAATTCCAAAAGGCACTCGGTAAAACGCGCATGCTATTCTGCTGATAGGACAGGCCATGTTATGCTCCAAACTCTGTATGAGAACTGTATAAAAAATAATGTTAACTTTTTCTCTGAATATTTCATTACCGATCTGATCATTGAAGATGGTATATGCAAAGGCTTGACTGCTATCGATATGGCTACTTCTGAAATTCATACTTTTCAGGCAAAAGCTATTATGTTTGCAACAGGCGGTTATGGAAGAGTATTCAGGATAACTTCAAACGCTCATGTTGGAACAGGTGACGGATGCGCGCTGGTTTATAATGCCGGACTGCCGCTTGAAGACATGGAGTTTTTCCAGTTCCACCCAACAGGCCTGTGGAGGCTTGGAATATTAGTATCCGAAGCGGCAAGAGGCGAAGGCGGAATCCTACGAAACAATAAACATGAGCCTTTCATGGAAGTTTATGCGCCCACGGTTAAAGATCTTGCTCCGCGTGATATGGTTTCAAGAGCGATCATTTCTGAAATTCGCGCCGGGAGAGGGATCCTTGGAAGCGACGGGACTTATTATATCGATCTTGACCTAACTCACCTAGGCAAAAAAGTTATTGATGAAAAGATCCCTGAAATTACAGGCTTCGCAAGAACTTATCTTGGAGTTGAGCCTACGAAAGAATGCGTTCCTATTCAGCCTACAGCCCATTACGCAATGGGAGGTATCCCAACAAATTTTGATACTGAAGTACTTGCGGATAACAACGGCAATAAGATCAAAGGATTTTATGCTGCAGGTGAGTGCGCTTGTGTATCTGTTCACGGCGGAAACAGGCTGGGTACAAATTCACTTTTAGATATTGTAGTATTTGGCAGACGCGGCGGAAAAAAGATCTCTGAGTATTTAAAAACTGCTGAAGAACATAAATTCAATACAGACCCGGCTGAAAAAACCAGAGAATTGATGAACAAACTGCTTGTGCAAACCGGAAATGAAAAGATCTCAGTCATACGCAGAGAGCTTCAGGAAAACATGATGGATAAATGCGGGATTTTCCGCAACCAGGAAGACCTTGAACAAATGAAGGCAAAGATCAAAGAGTTACAGCAAAGATACAGCAGTATATCTATTTTGGATAAGAGCAAAGTGTTTAATACCGATCTCATAGAAACAATTGAGCTTGGAAACCTGCTTGATATTGCAGAAAGTATTAATGAAAGCGCGCTTAACCGTACTGAATCCCGCGGCGCACACACAAGGGAAGATTTTCCTAAACGTGATGACGCCGGGTGGATGAAACATTCGTTCATTTGGAAGAATACAACAGGCGGTGATCCGAAGATCGGTTACAAACCGGTTGTTGTAACGCAGTTTCAGCCAATGGAAAGAAAGTACTGATCATGTAAATGGTCATGGGTCAAAACAATTTAAGATAACTTAAAAACCGATCTAAAATGCAAGTTACATTTAAGATTCTAAGATATAACCCCGAAAAAGACAAAGAACCTCATTATGAGCAGTATAGGTTCGAAGCATCTGAAAACATGACAGTGCTGGATTGTTTGCATAAGATCAAGTGGGAGCATGACGGCAGCCTTGCATTCAGGCGGTCGTGCGCCCATGGTGTATGCGGCTCAGACGGCATGAGGATCAACGGGAAGAACTATCTTGCATGCTCAACTTTGCTTAAGGTTCTGGATACAAAAAAAACAATTACTATAGAGCCTCTTCCTTCATTGCCTATTATTAAGGATCTTATCCTGGATATGACTGATTTTTATGATAAGTATAAAGCTGTCAAGCCATATCTTATCAATAATTCACCTACTGCAGGTGATAGCGAAAGGCTTCAATCAAACGCAGATGCTGAAAAGCTTTTCGAATCTGCAAAATGTATCCTGTGCGCATGCTGTACAACAAGCTGCCCTTCAACCTGGACAAATGATAATTACATAGGTCCCGCTGCCCTGCTTAAAGCATACAGATTTGTATTTGATACGCGTGATGAAGCTGCCGATGAGCGGCTGGATATAATTGATACTCCTGACGGGATATGGAGATGCCATACAATTTTTAACTGTATCGAATCATGCCCGAAAGAAATTAACATCACATGGCATATTTCACAGCTTAAAAAAGAGCTATCAAACAGGGAATTATAATAGGCGGCCTTCAATTTTAAAGGCCTGCCAGAGAGGCAGCAACAAAAAAAATGTTTCAGGATTTCGCAAAAAGAAAATTCAGCGACTATCTTGCTCTGCTCGAATTTCCGGCAGGCAGAATATCACTCAGACAGGTAAAGAGCTCTTCGCTTCCACCTTATATTATAAGTTTCCTGGAGTACTACATACCCAATCATAATCTTCCTATTGATAAGAGGGACTTTAAGGAAATCCTTAACAAAGCTATAATCTTTAATATAAATTATATTATCAAACCTAAGAATACGATCTTGAAATTCGTATTTGCAGATGTTGAAACAAGACCAGTTCACTACGTGAAACAGAGGTTAAGGTTTTTTCAGTTCTATGGATATTATTTAACGCAGATTATTGATTTTATTGATTTTAATGATCTTGAGGTTGTTTCATACAACCAGATTGAACACCTTATTAATGAGGTAAACAAAAAAATATTCGAAGAAATATCGTTTGAAGGCAGCGACTCACACCGTCTGAATTTGGTAAAACTGCTATATTATTTTTTTCATGACCTGGGAGATAATAACCCAATAAATATCAAGCTCCCGAGGAAGATACTTTCAGTTTATTTCCAGGATAAAGGCTACATGGAAATAAAAAAGCGGGTTGACGGTTTTTTCAGCAGCGAGATATTCATTCAGGAAGCAATTGAACTGATGGATCCGGGTACGATTAAATCACCCAGGAAGCACAGCGATATCGGAGTAAGCGACCAGTTCATAAAAGAGATCGTTTCAAAGGCTAAAACAGATCTGATAAATAAAGAAACTGCCAACCGCGAAGTTGAAAAGATCCTGCGTCCTGAAGATGAAGTAATCTCCGATATACCTGATATTAACATCACTATCATACGTGAACAGGAATCAAAATTACCCGAAATTGAAAAGAGCCGTCTCATAATTGATGAAGAGATATATTCTGATGATCTGATGTTTGCTTCCCAGTTCAATGATATAACGCCTCCTGTTCAATTGACAGAAGAAGAAAAATTGAAGCGCACTATAGATGATCTCTTCTGTGAGGAATCTTACAGGAAAAGGATAATACGCCAGATATTTAAGAAAGATGAATTCATGTTTGATCATGCTGTCAGAGGGTTGCTTCAGAAGGCTGACTGGAATGAGGCAATTGTTGAAATAGAAGAGTTATTTGAAAAGAACAAAGTTGATTATTTTTCCGAAGAAGCCGTGAAGTTTGTGGATATAATTCAAAGCCACTATGTGAAAGATTTTTTTGAAACTAAAGAGAACAAGGCAATTTAATGCTTATAGATAATGCTAAGATAAAGATCAAAAGCGGCGATGGCGGCAAAGGCTGTGTAAGCTTCAGGCGTGAAAAATATGTTCCCAAAGGCGGCCCAAACGGCGGCGATGGAGGAAATGGCGGAGACGTCATATTTAAAGCCGATAATTCCCTGGCTACACTGATCGATTTCCGCTACAAGAGAACTTACAAGGCCGAAAACGGCGTTAACGGAATGGGCGGAGATAAGACCGGCAAGACGGGGCAGGATTCAATTATCAGGGTTCCTTGCGGCAGTATTATCAAAGATGCCACAACCTCAGCAATACTTGCAGATCTTGTAGAAAACGGTGATTCATATGTTGCCGCAAAAGGCGGCAAAGGCGGCCGCGGAAATGCCAGGTTTGCAACATCAACTAACCAGGCTCCCAGGGAAGCAGAACCCGGAACTAAGGGGCAGGAGCTTGATATTGAGATAGAACTGAAGCTTATTGCGGATGTTGGACTTGTTGGGCTTCCCAATGCAGGAAAATCAACATTAATATCAAAGATATCAGCAGCAAAGCCTAAAATTGCAGATTACCCGTTTACTACACTTCAGCCTAATTTAGGAATTGTCAGATATAAGG
This sequence comes from Ignavibacteria bacterium, assembly GCA_030835005.1. Taxonomy (GTDB): domain Bacteria; phylum Bacteroidota; class Ignavibacteria; order Tepidaquicellales; family OLB5; genus OLB5. Next base: position 7,286 of record JAUQWT010000391.1, read on the forward strand.
ATTATCAGAGTTTTGTTGTTGCCGATATACCCGGTCTTATTGAGGGCGCACATACAGGCAAAGGGCTTGGGATCCGCTTTCTAAAACATATTGAAAGAACACGCGTGCTTGTGTTTTTAATAGATGCATCGGGAATATTGCTTAAGAAGAATAAACTTGAAGATTATGATGTTTTAATAAATGAGCTTGGCGGTTACGATAAAGAACTGCTGTTGAAGCCGAGGATAATTTGTTTTTCTAAAATTGATACTCTTACAGAAGATGAAAAAAAGAAGCTAGATAAGATCAAATTCAATAAAGGGAAGAGCAAAGAAAAATATCCTGTGTTAAAGATCTCTGCTGTAAGCGGGGAAAACATTAGTAAACTTTTAGATGAGATCTGGATGGTTTTACACGAATGAAGAATAAACCGAACATACTGGTTTCAAACGATGATGGCATTGAGGCACCGGGCCTGCAGCTGCTAGTAGAGGAGCTTAAGAAGTTTGCCAATGTTTATGTGTGCGCTCCCTACCGCCAGCAGAGTGCCGTTGGACATTCGATCACGATTTTCTATCCGCTTCGGGCTTATGAACACTTTAAAAACGGCGAGTTATTCGGTATGGCAGTTGAAGGCACTCCGGCTGATGCAGTAAAGATAGGGGTACTGTTTTTTTATAAGGACGTGAAGTTTGATCTTGTCGTTTCGGGGATAAACCACGGAGCTAATACTGCAATAAATATCATTTATTCAGGGACGGTTTCTGCGGCAACTGAAGGCACGATCCTTGGAATACCTTCAATTGCACTATCTTTAACAACATTCAGCAAAGTTGATTTTGCGGCGCCCGCAAGGATTGCATCCAAGATCATCAAGAAAATTTGGGAAGATGAAAAGATCAGGATAAGTAAAGGAACATTGCTTAACATTAATATTCCAAATGCAGAAGAAGACAAGATAAAAGGGGTAAAGATCACTAAACAGGGGAAATCTTACTGGGAAGACTCCTTTGATGTACGTGCTGATCCAAATGGCAGAGATTATTACTGGCTGACCGGCAAAATGGTGTATAAAGATGATTCAA
>JAUQWT010000052.1 GCA_030835005.1 Ignavibacteria bacterium
CTTTCAGCGGGTAATCCGGTATTTTGCCTTGGCAACGATGATACTCATGATATCCATGACCCAAGGGATTTCGGATTTATTTTCAATCTCGTTAATTCAGCATCAAAAAGTCCCAATGATGTAATATTTGCCCTTAAAAGAGGAAGCAGTATTGCAGTGAAAATGAAGCCCAATCTGGACAGCTTATCCCCTGCTTACAAGCTGAAGCAATCGCTTGAAGTCCCAAGACCTGTAACGGTGCTAACAAGCAATGATTCAGTTGTGATAGTTTTCGACAGGGTTTGTGATACTATCAGGCTATGGGGGCAGAATGGAGTGATTGCAGAATCAAAGACGGGTGCCAGTCAGATCAGCTACAGATTCAAACCTCAGGATACATATATCAGAACTGAAGTTTCTCAGAGAAATGCTGCCAATATTGTTATGAATCCGTTTTTCAGATACACTAAGGATGCCTTGGATCGTCAAAAGCCCGAAGTTAATCAGGCAATAACCTGGATCTACAGGATTTCCGTAATTATTGTAATTTCTTTTATTGTTATAATTAGAATTTATAAAAAGAAAAGAAAAAAATGAGATCTTTATTTTCGTTTAAATTCTGCATACATGCTTTCAAAGTTAAGTATCATTACATCAAATTGTTTCATGTAATCCTGCCCCAGGTTTCCGTAGAAATATTTCGAATTATCAAGCATGATCTCTTTTATAAGGCTGACTTCATCCAGCACCGCTTTGGACCCTGCTATGGAAAGAGCAACATCTTTTAGCTTATAACCTTTGACAGTTTTTGTACCTCCGGCTCCACCAACTTCAATTTCTTCCATTTCATATTTTGAAGTAATCTCTGATTTAAACTTTTCGAAAAATGGTTTATATAACAGAGTAGTTCTTGCACCTGTATCAAATGTGAAAGGAAGCGTATCGTTTCCCGTAACAACGTTAATCGCAGGAATGAAACCGTCCATAACAAGGTTGTTGATCTCCTTTTTGGCTGCAACTTTGGGTATAAACAGCCCGCTTTCACTGATATGTACTTCTTTCATTTCACGAATTACAGGCAGGCCAATTATACCATCTATTGTGTATAAGCCACCTGCAAACGAAAGTGTTTCATCAGGCAGTACAAGGAAAAGAACATTCCTAAATATCATATTCCCTATCTGCATTTCTTCTGTATAGGCAAGTTCTGAATCCACTTTTTCACCGGTTACTGAGCCTACTTTGATCTTGCCTTTTAAGATGATCATTTTGAGCTTTTCGGCATACGATTTTGTGACCACCGAGAAATTTGCGCCTGTATCAAAAATAAAATCGGTACTTATCTTGTTCATCATAACAGGAATATTCATTAATCCCGCCATATCCCTCGAAGTTTTGATCTCAGAATTTGATTTGAATTCACAGGTCTGCGGAGAAAGTGATGAAGCCGCCTGCCAAATCAGCTGAGAGTTTTTTGTTTCAGCAATTTCTGCTGAATCATAAATTGAGGAATATTTGCTTAGTATTTCTTTTGTAACGTCATCAGCTTTACTGTAATCATATGAATTAACGGCATTATGCAGGCTTGCCTCCAGCAATGTTAGTTTCAAAGAGTCGTTCAGGTCCTGAACCTCCGCTTTCATTAACAGATCAATCAGGCTGTCAGAACCGGCAGTATTGTTAACCAGGTTATAATAGAGTGCATGAACATAATCATTCTGCCATGAACTAAGGCCGCCGGTTTTGATTTCACGGCTGAATTTAAAGAATTCCTTCTTTTCGTAGAGATCACTCAGGTAAACAAAATTGTTTTGAGCCATAGTCTTAAATGAGAATAAAATAATGAATATAATGAGATGCTTTTTCATAGTCAGCAAAAAATTAATTAATACAAAAATAGTATTAATTAAAGAGCAAAGATTGTAAAAAAGCGACAAGTTTCTTTTTCGCACCTCCGGTATCAGGCATTTTCCTGTTCCTTACTGCAAAGATTCTGCTCTTTAAGCCCGTTCAGATGAAAAAGGTGCAATAACTCTATTTTTTTATAAATTCTGCATACATGCTTTCTAAATTCAGTATCATTACGTCAAACTGCTTCATATAATCCTGGCCAAGGTTACCATAATAGTATTTCGAATTATCTGAGAGGATCTCATCTGCAAGATCAACCGAATCCAGCACAGCTTCAGAACCTGCAATATTAAGAACTACATTGTTTAACTTATATCCTCTTACTTTTTTTATTCCGGCCGCTCCCCCAACTTCGATTTCTACTTGCTGATACTTACTGGTTATTTCTGCTTTAAACTTCTCAAAATAGGGCTTGTACAGCAATGTAGTTCTTGCACCCGAATCAAAAGTAAATGCTAAAGTATCTTGACCGGAAATAACATTAATAACAGGATTGAACCCATCCATTGCAAGATTATTAATTTCCTTTTTAACTGCAAATTCGGGCACATAAATAGAGTTTTCCATGAAATGTACCTCTTTCATTTCACGTATTAGAGGCAAGCCAACTATTCCGTTTATAGTATATAATCCTCCTGCAAAAGTAAGCACTTCATCCGGAAAAACCAGGAAAAGAACATTGGTGAATGTCATATTTCCAATGCTTAATATTTCGGCATATGCAAGTTCTGCATTCACATTATCGCCTGTCATAGAGCCCACTTTGATCTCTCCTTTCAGGAATTTCAGTTTCAGCTTTTCGGCATGCGACTTTCTTATACCGGAAAAATTTGCGCCTGTATCGAATATGAATTCAGAACTGATCTCATTTACAGTCACCGGAATGTTCATATAGCCTGCCATGTCTCTTGAAGTCTTGACCTCGGAATTTGAATTGAATTTGCAGGTCTGAGGAGGAAGTGATGAAGCTGCATCCCATACAAGGCCCGCATTTTTCATTTCTAAGATCTCTGCTGAATCACAAAGAGACGAGTAATTATTTAATATTTCAGAATTAATGTGATAAGCTTTCTTGTAATCATAGGAATTAACAGCATTATTGAGGCTTGCTTTTAGTAAAGTTACTTTCATCGAGTCGTTCAGTTCGGGCTTATCCTGCTTAAAAAG
>JAUQWT010000392.1 GCA_030835005.1 Ignavibacteria bacterium
GGTTTCACTTCGTGTTTAGTATGGCAATCATAGCACTTGACTTTTGAATGCACATTACTCTCAATATTCTTCGCTTCCTTATGGCAGCCGATGCAATTTACCTGTGCGGAGGTTTTGCTGTGAGGAATCTCATCGGGATTATAGTTCTCATGGCAATCTTCGCATTCAGCCATTTGGTGAGCGGATTTCTTATAATGGGAAGGGTCCACATAAAGCGAGATCTTCTTTCCGTCTTTATCCATGGTAAGGGTATTATCTTCATGGCATGATAAACAGATCTCTGTATTTCCCTTTGAAACTCTTGAATAACTGTCGGCAAAAATTACCAATCCAATAATTATTATCGCAGGTATTGTTACTTTAAGTATATTCTTAAAATGGTTATTCATGAAATTATTTCTTCTCCCCGGAAGAAATATCATCAATCGCTTTCTTTAATTCACTAAGCTTAAATGGTTCGCTCATATTTTTGATGCCGTTGCCCTCTTCAAACTCGCTTCCAAGTGAAGGAAGGCAGATAATAGGTATCTTACTGAATTTTTCTTTTATCTTTGCAAGCAATTTATCATCAATTCCCTTATCCAGAACAAGGCAATCAATCTTTCTATCAAAATTATCTATAAAACTTTCAGTTATCTCATCTACATGAGTGCACGATATTTGATATCTGTCCGAATCAAGTGTTTTCTTAATTAACGAACATATCTCCTTTTTTATGCTAAAAATATGTATACTGTAATTGTTCATTGTACTATATTATCACTACTTTATAACAATTACAAATTGCATGCCATAATTAAGCTCAAAAAAAGACTAATTTAGATAATATCTCTAAATACTGTAGAAAAGTTCTACAAAAAAGAGATATTTATAGGGGAATACACAGGGATAGAAAAATGCATGAAAAAGTGCAGTCATTTCAAAATTCAGGTTTTACCCGAATGTGCAAAGGTTATTAGAGGAGGCAATAATTAGGATTATTCAGATTCACAAAACCAGTATTTCTCAATCAGCCTAATTTGTTTTTTTGTTCATTCAAGATCATATTCTTTGATCTTCTTGTACAAGGTCTTTCTGTCAATTCCCAGAATCTTAGCCGCTTGAAGCTTGTTCCAGCCGTTCTCTTCAAGAACTCTTTTTATGTAAATTCTCTCAATATTTTTCAGATCCATATTACCCGAAGCCCCGGGTATTGAGTCATCTGCCCCGCCTGAAGAAATGAACTTAAAATTGTGTCTTGCAAGAACATCAGATTCAGAAGAAATGACAGCTCTTTCGATCACATTCTCAAGTTCTCGCACGTTCCCTTTCCAATTATGGTTCATCAGAAGTTCAACTGCTTCGGCTTTAATGGAAAAATTCCTGTTGAGCTTATCTGAATGTCTCTTCAAAAAGTGGCTTGCAAGCAGCGGTATATCTTCTTTTCTTTCATTCAGAGAAGGCAGGCTGATCGTAACAGTGGCAATTCGATAAAAAAGGTCTTCACGGAATTTCTTCTCTTCAATGAATTCCTTTATATTCTGATTGGTTGCTGAGACAAGGCGGACATCTACTTTTTTCACCTTATCGCTTCCAAGGGGTTTTATCTCCCATGTTTCCAGAACCCTAAGCAGCTTAGACTGAAGCTGAAAGGGCATTTCGGCAATCTCATCAAGCAGCAATGTACCGCCGTGAGCAAGTTCAAACACACCCTTTTGTGAATCGATTGCCCCAGTATAGGCTCCCTTGGTATGGCCGAAGAGCTCACTTTCCAAAAGATTATCAGGAATTGCACTGCAGTTTATAGCTATGAATGGACCGTCTTTTCTGCTGCTATTGTTATGAAGAGCTCTGGCAACAAGTTCTTTACCCGTTCCGCTTGAACCTTCGATCAGAACATTTGCGTCTGAAACAGATACATTTCTTATCATATCAAAAACATTATTCATTTTCCTGCTTTTGCCAATGATACTGCTGAAAGATGCAGTTTCTTCAATTTGTGATTTAAGATTCTTGACCTGTTTACTAAGCCTGATATGTTCAACAGCTTTATCAACCTTCAGAATAAACTCATCAAGATTGAACGGTTTGCCGAGGTAATCAAACGCTCCCAGCTTCATTGATTCGACTGCTGAATCTATTGACCCATAACCCGTTATCATTATGAAAAGTGTTTCTTCAGATTTAGCCTTTAGAAGTTCAATACCGCTCACTTCAGGCATTTGAAGGTCGGAAATTATTACATCAAAATGCTCATTCTGTTCCTGTATAAGATTCAGTGCCTTTTTGCTGTCATTTTCGGTAACCGGGTCAAATCCCCTTTTCTCCAGTACTTTCCTGAGCAGGATAGTTGAATTCTCTTCATCGTCAACTATCAGAATTTTTGTGTCACTTGTGTTCATATCAGAGTAAAATCTCAATTTTTTTTAGATTATTCCATACTAATATTAATGCGTAAATCACTCATTTTCATGACTAATATCATGTTTTGGTCTGACAGAAATCATGAATACCCATATTTTCTGCAATCATCTAAGAATCAGTGTGTAATAATTCCACTATTCATATTATTTGAGCAAAATACGCTTTAAAATGACAATTTAGTTTGGCACACAAATTGAGATAATTATGGTTAGATAATACAACAAAAAAAATGTTAAACACCAATAATTTAGGAGGAAACACAATGAAACGGTCATTGACTATCTTTGCTTTAATGATATTATGTGCAGGTATAATTCTGGGTGCGCCTAGGATTAAGATCGTAACCGAATACGTTACACCTAATATGCTTGCAACTAATTCGGCATTCACTGCGGATTCAACTGTGGCAAGCGGTTTAAGGACAATCGCAAAAGGAACTTATGTATATCTAAGGGCATGGAATTTCGGAGATACGGGTTCTGTAACTGCGGCTAACTGGACTATGCCCGTAAAGCCGGCAGGCTCAACTGCTACACTTTCCGGAATTACAGGATTGCCAACATGGCAGAAATTTAAAGCTGATTCAACCGGTACTTACCAGGTGCAGGTATCAGCAACAACAACAACCGGAACTAAAGATACAACAGTAACTTTATATGTTGCCAAGTATGTAGGAACTGGCGGATTTGATAATGTTGCAGCTCAATTTCCGAATTGTATGCAATGCCACCAGGGCAATGAACCATTTCAATCCATTTTCGATAAGTGGAAAACTACCAAACATGCAACAAAATTTAAATCAAGCATTACTGCAGGACCCTCTTCTTACGGAATTAACCAATTCAGGGTACACACCCTTGGTTATGATCAGTTCATTACCGCTGATAACGACGGCTTTGATGACAGAGCAAGAACACTCGGATGGAACTGGACAAGCTACTCACCCCCAAAAGCTGCAAACTGGGATTCATTGAAGAACAGATTCCCGTCACTGGTTGCATTTGCAAATGTAGGATGTGAAGGCTGCCACGGTCCGGGAAGTGAACACGTTTTCGGCGGCGGAGATACAAATAAAATAATGAAAAGCGTTAATGAAGGCAATTGCGGCAAATGCCATGATGGACAGAATTTCGGTCCTGAATTTACTCAATGGAAAAATGCAAGGCATTCGCATGTTGTTTGGAGCAATTCATTCGCACAAAACAATAATGCTTCCAACGACCTTGGAAATTGTATAAGATGCCATGACGGACAGGGTTATGTTAACTTTACAAAAGCAGAAGGTACAAATACTAATGGAATGACAAGAGCCCGGCATGAAATGGTTGGCTGCGCATCTTGCCATGACCCGCATGGAAGCTCAAATCCTTACCAGTTAAGAACAAGGCCATTAGGCAGTGATACGCTGGCAAACGGTTACCATTATACAAACGTTGGTAATGGTGCTGTTTGTTTAGATTGCCATAAGTCTAGAAGAAATACAGCAACATATGTTCTTACAAGAGTAACAAGCTCTACATGGGGTCCGCATCATAACAGCCAGGGCGATCTTTACTTAGGTCAAAACCTTGCTACATTTGGCGGCGCTCCTTACAGGCAAACACAGCATTGGGCATTCTTAAGCAATGCTTGCGTAACCTGCCATATGCCCCCAACAGATACTGCTTCAGCTAATAGAGATAAAGTTGGCGGACATGCTCTTTACTTGCACAATGAAGAAACAGATTACGATCACTTGAAGGCATGCCAGACTTGTCACGCCGGAAAAACCAGGTTTGACCAGTTCATTGCTGATGCGGATTATGACGGTGACGGAACGATCGAAGCATGGAGACTAGAAGTTAGAGGTAGTCTTACAAATCTTGCAATGGTGCTTCCGCCTGTTGGTATAGATTCAGTTGCTTGGCAGCTTATAGCACAGGACTCCAACAACGTCACTTTAAGGAAAGCATACATAAACTACCTTTCAATAAGGGACGGCGCTGAGTATGGAATGCATAATGCCAAATACGTAATTGATGCCCTTGTAGCTTCAAGGAATGCAATCCTTGGTATCTCAACAATTTCATACGAGGTTCCGATGAGGTTTGAATTGACACAGAACTACCCGAACCCGTTCAACCCGGTTACCAAATTCAAATTCTCGCTTCCAAAGGATGCAGATGTGAAAATAGTTGTTTATGATATTATGGGCCGTGAGGTAAACGTGCTTGTTAATTCAAAGATGAACCCCGGCAAATATGAAGTTGACTGGAACGGAACGAATACTTCTGGCAAACTTGTAAGTTCAGGAGTATATTTCTATAGGATAACTGCCGGCAGCTTTACTGATGTTAAGAAAATGATCATGTTAAAATAGAGTCTCTTACCAACATCTGATCGAATGAAGGTTAGTTAATTGAAGACATTTC
>JAUQWT010000393.1 GCA_030835005.1 Ignavibacteria bacterium
TAAAATATGTATTAATTCAAGTCTTTATATTTAATTATATTTCAAAAATATTGCATATAATCTATAATAATAATCCAATTTTCTATGATAAAGCAAACCTCGTTAATTCACATAATTGCATTGATAGTATTGTTTGTTTCAGCATCTTTTGCTGCCGATACAGTCACTACTTCGAGCGGACTGAAATATATTGTTCTGAAAAAGGGCAGCGGGAAAAAGTCTGTTGCCGGAAAAGTTGCAGAAGTCCATTACACAGGATGGCTTCTTGACGGGAAGAAGTTCGATTCATCCCGCGATAGAGGAGAGACATTTGAATTCACCCTCGGAGCAAAGCAGGTTATTAAAGGTTGGGATGAAGGTGTGGCTCTAATGCAGATCGGCGACGAGTACCGTTTGATACTTCCGCCTGAGCTGGCTTATGGCGAAAACGGCGCAGGAGAAATTATTCCGGCAAACGCGACTTTGGTTTTTGATGTTGAGCTTATCGGAGTTCATAAAGCAAGAAAACCAATTGTTGATACTCTGATGTCTGTAATTGTAAACAAGAATGTTGAAGCAGCAATCGAAACCTATGAGATCTTAAAATATGACTACGAAGATGATTATAATTTTAAAGAATCCCAGCTGAATACCCTTGGTTACCAGTTGCTGCAATTGGGATTGAATAAAGATGCAGTAAAGATATTCAAACTTAATGTCGAGCAGTTCCCAAAATCTTTTAACGTGTACGATAGCCTGGGTGAAGGATATATGATAAGCGGCGATAAGAAAAATGCAATTAAAAATTACGAGAAATCGCTTAAGCTGAATCCAGATAACGAAAATGCAAAAAAAATGCTTGAACAGCTCAATAGCAAATAACTGATGTTAAGTTAGTTCATTTCTTAATGGATAGACTCAAAATATTGATCGGCAGCTGGCTTGGAAGAGGAATTGCCTCTTATACAACCATTGATACTGCCGAATATATTGTGGAGCTGAATGTTTCATACAATGGTTTTAACCCGTGCTTATTCTATGAAGAGAAGTCATGGTACATTAAGAACGGCCAGAGAGATCTGCCGCTTTTCTGGGAGTCCGGATTTTTTATCGATAAGGGGAATTCAAATATTGAATTAGTGAACTCACAAAGAAGCGGAAGGCTGGAAGTTCTGCATGGGAGATTGACTCAATATGACGATAGCATTAACATCAAGCTTGATTCGGATGTGATTTCAAATGATATTGTTGCAAATAAAAGTTCGAGGGAGTTCATAGTCAGAAATGATTCTTTGATATATGAACTTAAGATGGCGACCGGTAAAGTGAGTCAAATGGAGACGCATCTAAAGGCTGAATTAAGAAGAATATCATAAATGAAATTTCTACCGGATATTGAATTTGCGCTTAAGACTGACAGTGAAGACCCTTTAAGGTCATGTAGGAATAAGTTCTTTATTCCTAAAAACCGGAGGGGAGAAGACCTGGTTTACTTTGCCGGTAACTCACTCGGACTTCAGCCTGAGGCCGTGCGCTCATACGTTGAGCAGGAGCTCAAGGACTGGGAAACAATGGGTGTAGAAGGTCATATGCATGCAAAAAACCCGTGGCTTCCGTATCATGAATATCTTTCAGGCCAGACAGCAAGGCTTACGGGCTCTCACCCTGAAGAAGTTGTCAACATGAACTCTCTTACTGTAAATCTTCATTTGATGATGGTTTCGTTTTACCGTCCAACACCTGCCAGGCATAAAATACTTATCGAATCTAACGCATTTCCTTCTGACCATTACGCTGTTCAATCGCAGATCAAATTTCATGGCTACGATCCCGCTGATTCATTGATAGAAATGAAGCCCCGCGAAGGCGAATTTACCATAAGAATTGAAGATATAGAGTCCTTGATTGAAAAGGATGGTGATTCAATTGCGCTTATTATGTTTGCGGGTGTGAATTATTATACCGGGCAGGCATTCAGTTTTGAGCGCATCACAAAAGCAGGTCATGCAAAAGGCTGTATTGTTGGATTTGACCTTGCGCACGCAGCAGGGAATCTGGAATTAAAGCTTCATGAATGGAATATTGATTTCGCCGTATGGTGCTCTTACAAATATTTAAACGGCGGGCCGGGTGCAATAGCCGGAGCGTTTGTACACCAAAGGCATTTACTTGATATGACAATTCCGAAATTCTGGGGATGGTGGGGACAGGATAAAGCTACAAGGTTTTTGATGCATCATAACTTCCAGCCGATCCCAACGATAGAAAGCTGGCAATTGAGCAACCCCCCCATACTGCAATTAGCCGCACTCAGAGCGTCACTTGATATTTTTGATGAAACAGGCATGGACGCATTAAGGAAAAAAAGCATTGGCTTAACCGGCTATTTGGAGTTTCTTATCAATCAAAAAAGTGATGACAATATTGAAATCATTACACCTGCTGATCATGCACAGCGCGGATGCCAGCTTTCTATCAGGGCTAAGACCGGAGGCAAAGAGCTGCACAACAGACTGAATTCAAATGGTGTAATCTGTGACTGGCGTGAACCCGATGTTATCCGTGCAGCACCGGTACCTCTTTATAATACCTTTACTGATGTATGGAAATTTGTTGAAGTAATGTTTGGTTAACAAGCAAAGTTTATAAAATGGAAAAAATTACAATTGTTGGCGCAGGTCTGGCGGGTTCATTGCTTTCAGTATATCTTGCCAAAAAAGGCTTTAAGGTAGATATATATGAGCGCAGGCCAGATATGCGGAAGACCGGTGTCTCTGGAGGAAAGTCAATTAACCTGGCTTTATCTGCACGCGGAATTCATGCGTTGAAAGAAGTTGGTCTGTATGATGAGATAAAAAAGATTTCTATACCGATGTACGGCAGAATGGTTCATGGTGTCGACGGAAAGTCGCAGCTTCATCCGTATGGCAAGGATGATACAGAATACATCAATTC
>JAUQWT010000053.1 GCA_030835005.1 Ignavibacteria bacterium
TAATTGTAAGACCTTCCATAAAAAATTCTGAAACGTTTAAAAATGCATTTGGCTTAATCATCAAATTTGGGATTGTTCTGCCATCTAACTTCAATGAACATGTTCCTGTTATCACCAGACTACTTTGAGTTTCGAATACTACTTTTGAATTTGGAGCCAATAAACCGAAAGGACTTAACGCATTATTATGCTGTATATTGAATGCAGATCCGTTTCTAAATATAGTTGTGTTTAATGTACCTATTGTATTGAAAATATTCCCGGGGCAAGACTGAGTGAAAACCGAGCCGTACCCAAACTTGATTGATAGAGGATCTGCAGAGTTTATGTTATGAGCAATTTCTCCATGAAAAGTCAAGTTTCCGCTAATTTCTGAACTGGCACCTGATGAAAGGTAAATATTCAACGCCGGGTCATTTCCTGAGATTTTCAAAGCAGAGCCGCTTTCAACAACTAGATCTTCACCCTCACAGCCCTTTACGGTAATACATTTTGTATTCCCTGCAGAAGGAGTCAAAGTTAAGCTTGTATTTCCGCGAACAATCAATTGGCCTATTGTTACCTGCTGGACGTTTTCAACATTCAAGTTTGTTCCGGTTTCAAAAACAAGAATATCTGTGTTCAAGCCGATCTGGCGAATTGGTGTCCAATTGCCGGCTGCACTGAAACTGGAACTAACCGATCCTGTCCAGTAATAGGTCGTCTGAGAAAATGACTGACCGGCCAGAATGATTAAGAAAACCGAGAACTTTAAGAGTTTCATAATTTCTGGATAAGTTATTGAAAAGATTCACTAATTAGAAATGACCTTCTCTGTTACCCCTTGGAATTTGTTTGTATTCAAATATAGCAGGGAGGTAGTATTGGAAACAATCAGTGAATGGTTGATTTTTGAAAATAACTTGAAACCCTATGAAGTCACTAAAGAGAGTAGTTATAGGCTGCTCATTTCAAGTAACATAATTAGCAGTGTTGTGGACTCTAAATTACTAAAATCATAATATTTTATATTGTCTTTTTGAGTGTAAAGGTCTGTGAGTTGTGAGGTTCTATTTCCAGCTGCTGTAGATGTTCAATCCCAATGTTCGTAAATTGTAAAGTATTATAAATAACTTTTTTACGAAATATGATTACTTTGAAATATCAGAATTTGTACCGTGATAACGGTACAAAACCATAATCTGTTGTTTATCTTGGATTACATCAAAAAAAAACGCCGCTTTTGGCGGCGTTGATATAGATGAACGAAATTCAAATTGAACTTATTTTGTCAGAATCATTTTCATTACTTTTGAGAATGAGTTGTTTCCGCTCTCGGCATTGAGTTTGTAGAAGTAAACACCGCTGGATAGTCCAGAAGCATTAAAGCTTACACTGTGAGTACCTGTGAGCTGATTTGCCGATAACAGGTTGGCTACCACTCTGCCCAGCATATCATATACCTTTATGCTCACTTTTGCATCAAAAGGCAGCTCATAACTTATAATAGTTGAAGGATTGAACGGATTCGGGTAGTTTTGGTTTAGTTTTACATCAATTGGTTTTTTATTAAATGAGGCAATATTATCCGTAGTTTCAATGCTAACCCATGTCAATCCTCCATCGAGCGTATATAACTCGGTACCGTTTTCTCCTACTGAAATACCGTTTGTTGAATTATAGAAATTCAACGCAAACAGATCGCTTGTGCTGCCTGTCTCAATAATGCTCCAATTTACGCCCAAGTTCTCGCTTCTGAGAACTACGCCGTTTTCTCCGGATGCTGCAAAAATGTCCGAGAATTCTCCATCAAGATATTTTATATCATACACTATTCCAGTATAATCAGTTATAACACTTTCCCATGTTAGTCCGGAATCTATGGACCTCAGAATTGTTCCGGCATCACCGGCTGCTACCATCAGGTCGCTGTGAGCCATCACAACAGTATTGAGATTGTTTAATGTGTTTGTTGTAGAAATAAGCCATGTTAACCCGTTATCATGAGTTATCAAAACTACTCCGTTATCACCTGCAATTAGTGCGTTGGTGTTATCCAGGGCAGTAGAAAACTCAATGGAATTCAGATTAGCTGTCGTGTTGGTTTGAATTGGTGTCCACGAGGTTCCGCGGTCAGATGTAAAGATCAGAGTTCCGTTATCACCACAGGCATAAATCGCATCATAATCCTGAATGTAAACGTCGTTAAGATTTTCTAATGTGCCGCTTGCAGAAACGATCCAGCTAACTCCATTGTCTGGTGAAAACATTACTATTCCGTTATCGCCAACAATTGTCAGCAATGAGTTAAAACCAAATAGGAAATTGCTTGATGCAGCAAGTGTGTCCGGAAATAATGGTCCACCGGGAGGTGCGGCTATATAGTCGCTGGCATTGAACGAGTTTGTAACGAAACCAGGCAGAACAACGCTCCAGTTCAGGCCGCCATCCTCGGTTCTCATTATTAACCCATCCTGGCCGACAAGAATTGCCGTGGTGGAATCTTTAAAAGAAATGTCGTTTTCGTTAATGTTGATCGGTTGTGAATTTGTTTTGACTGCTGCAATTATGAATAAGATTGCAGCCATTAAGATGAATCTTTTGAAGTTTTTCATGAGTTTTAAAATAAAGGTTAATAAATAAGTTAATTAGTGTTGTATAGCTTTCTTACTTCTGTAAATGAATTAGTAAGTGTTTTTGCTTTCAAGACAAATTTAACGTATAATTGGTAGCTGCGCAATAACCAAATACGTTAGATTTAAAATCATTGTATGAATTTATCTTAATATAAAAGCGCTGCTTATCTTACCATAAGCAGCGCTTTGCAGTTATTCGGAAGGAGGAATATATTAAGACTCTTTCATTTCGATCCAGTTTATTTTGTCAAGATCATTTTCATAACACTGCTGTAATTCTGATCTCCGCTTACTGCACTTAAGCTGTAGAAATACACGCCGCTTGATAGACCGTTGGCATTGAAGTTCACCGTGTATGAGCCGGCTTTCTGGAATGTTGAAACCAGCAATGCGACTTCTTTTCCAAGCATATCAGATACTCTGATACTTACTTTAGCGTCCAGCGGTATCTCGTAGCTAATAACAGTTGACGGGTTAAACGGATTCGGATAATTCTGCCTTAAGTTTGGAGTCAGAAGTCTTTTACCTTCGTTTTTCAAAAATGCATCGCCGGGTAATGGTGCAGATTCAGTCCATGAAGTTCCGCCATCAGTTGTATATATTTCAACTCCGTTTCTTCCTATTGATATTCCATTGTTTGCATCTGCAAACGCCACTGAAAAGTAATCATAATCATCGCCGCTTACAATTATGGTAGATGGAACCCAGCTGTATCCGCCGTCCGTCGTTTTTAGAATTAAACCGTCGTTTGCTGCAATTACTCCGTTATTTGCATCAAAGAATACTACATCATTAAAATCAGATTCATACATTACACCTGATGGCCCAAACCATGAGTCTCCGCCGTCATTGCTGAGTAAGATTTTTCCCATATCTCCAACCAGAACAAGATTATTTGCATCTATTGCCTCAACTGAATTGAATTTGTTGTTTGTGAATGACATATCTAAAGCAGTCCATGTCAGCCCTCCGTCCTGTGTTTTTAACAAGGCTCCAAGGTCTCCGGTTACAAATCCTACCTGAGTGTTGACAAATTTTATATCTGTAAGGTTCTTAGTTGTATTTGTGGTTATTGTACTCCAAGTCTGGCCATTATCACTTGAATAAAGCAGTGTTCCGTTGTTTCCGCATACAAAAGCCTTGCTTACATCAACTAATTCAACATCATTTAGGTTTTCTGTAGTGCCCGGTAGAAATACAGTCCAGTTGGCACCATTATCCAGGGATCTAAGTATCACTCCGTTTTCCCCAACTGCCAATGATGTACCGTGTTTTACGGAGTTACCGAATAGTACGTTTGAAATGTTCGAATTTTGTTCTTCCCAATTTGCGCCATTGTTTACTGTTCTCATAATAACGCCGTTCTCTCCAACTAATGTGGCTGTCGTCGGGTTTTCAAACTTTATGCTGTGTTCATTTGTGACAGGCTGCGAAACAGTGATTCCAGCTGCTAAAATGAAAAACAAAAGTGATGTAAAATGTAATTTAAAGGTTAACATGTTTTAATTCCTCCAATAAGGCATTTTTTAGTTTATTAAGAGTTTCTTCCTTTATCTGCTTTGTTGCTTTTTTTTGTGTTTTTTAAATAGGGTAATTCTTAATTGAACAAAGTTAGTCTAAATAGGGTGGTCAATCAATAACCGAATCCGCTATATTATTGGGTTCACAGTTTCTGATAAAACAAAAGGCTGAACAATATCTTATTCAGCCTTCATACTACTTCAAGAGTTGTTTTTATTTGATGAGAATCATTTTGTTGGTGTTTATATAACTTTCGTTCTTACCGCTGGCGGTAATGCGGTAGAAGTAAACTCCTGAGGCAAGATCTTTGCCGTCGAAATCTGCAGTATAATTATCAGCTTTCAGAAAACCGTCAACAATTGTGGTAACTTCCTTACCCTTTAAATCGAATACTTTGATATTTACATTTCCATCGAATGGAACTGAATAAGATATCTTTGTGTATGGATTGAACGGGTTCGGATAATTTCGTAATAATTTTGATGATGCAGGAATCTGAGTGTTAATTCCCGTACCTGTAAGCTGCTGGTAGCTTACTTCGTTCCATGTAGCTCCCTTATCATTTGTCTTAAGCAGAATCCCGTTATCTCCGCCTGCGAAGCCGGTAACTGTATCAATGTATGCCATACAATTCAGATTCCTTGTAGTACTGGATTCCTGTAATTGCCAGACGAAGATATTCCCGTCAGAGAGCCTTACAGTACCGTTATTGCCAGCAACGGCATATTTACCGTCTCTGACTTTAACTATACAATTAAAAGAGGTGCCTAAGTTATCTATATACACAACACTCCATGAAAGTCCGGCATCAGTAGTTCTAACAATAATTCCTTCAACAGAAGATGCATAAGCGTTAAAACAATCTGTCATGATTATGTTCCTGTAATTCAAAGTGTACATAATTGTTGAAGGCGGCAAATTCCAGTTTTGGCCGCTATTGGTCGTTAAGTAGATCTTTTCGTTCATTCCGACAATCATGCCTGAAGATTCTCCATACAACGAGATAGACCTCAGGTCAACTGCGTTTCCGGTCGGAAGGAGACCTGTAATACCTTCCCAGCTTGCACCAAAATCCGTAGTCTTAAAGAGTGTTAAACTGTTGCCAACGATGAATCCTGTACCCGAATCATTTATGGATACACTCTTGAAATTAAATACTGCGCCAGTAGGTATCAATGCCCAGTGTCTTCCTGCGTCAGTGCTTCGGGAAATTGTTCCGCTATCGCCAACAGCAACCATGATGTTCCCTATGACGGCAATGTTGTTGAGCTTGCTTGTTGTAAGCGGAGGGATAAGATTCCAGTTTGCACCGGAATTGGTAGTGTTATAGATAAGGCCGTTATCACCAACAAAAGCTCCTTCACTTCCGCTTGTGAAAGCTATGCTGTTAATTCTGCCTTGTGCATTAATGCTAAATGTAAAAACAGCAAGAGAAATTAAGAAAAGTAAAAAACGTAAGTGTTTTGCAATGTAAGTGCACATTTTTAAAGCCCCTTCCGATAAGATGTGTTTTTTCTCATTATTTATATAACAAGGGAATAACGTTTTTGAGTATTCCCTATCACAATTATAGTTAGTGATTGGTGGCTTTCCAATACCGTAATATAGTTAGTTTTATTATGTTAGGGGAAAATCAATTGTAACTAAATAAATTTTATAAGTTTAAGAGAGAATCGGGAGGTTAAGGAGTAAACAAGTTGAAAGTCAAAAAGTTGAAAAGTTAGAAGGTAGGAAAATTAGATAGTTGCTGTATGTACTGCTATACTAACTTCGAGAAAGGCTGAAATAATCCCTCTACGTACTTGTATACAGTCTGCCCACGACTCCTTCGAGTCGTTGACTCGTGGAGCGGCAGGCAGGTCGTTCAGGATGACAAACAAAAAAACCGGATGATCTCTCACCCGGCTTTCTTTTCAAATCGCTATTTCAACAAATCACTATTTCACTATTTGACAAGTATCATCTTCAGTGTCTTTGTGAATTTCTCCGTTCCGCTTTCTGCAATAATGCGGTAGAAGTATGTGCCGGAAGCAAGGTTTGTGCCGTCAAATTCCACCGTGTAGAAATCGGCAGTCATGTTTGCGTCTAAAAGCGTAACAACTTCTCTGCCAAGCAAATCGTAAACCTTGATAGATACTTTCCCGTCAAATGGCATCTGGAAGTCTATCTTCGATTTCGGGTTAGAAGGATTCGGGTAGTTTTGCCCCAGATCAAACATATTCGGATTGCCGATCACTATGTCACTTGTGCTTGATGGGCTGAAGTACTCAAAGTTTCCGTTGAAATCTACCTGGCGCAGGCGGTACTGATAAGCGCCCTTATTCAGTTTCTTATCATCAAATACATAAGTATGTTTCTTGTCTGTTGTTCCGTTACCGCTAACAAAGCCAATTTCCTTCCACGCCGTATATCCGCCTTCTGTCTTCACCTTGCGCTCTATGCTGAAGCCTTTGTTATTTATTTCGTGCGTTGTAACCCAGTTCAATCCTGCATCACGCTTGTTAACACTTATATCAAAGCTTTCAAGCAGTACCGGTAGTGGTGTTGAAGCGTCTTCAACAGCAAAGAGGCTTGTACCCGTCCAGTTCATACCCGTTGGCATTGTTACCTGTATATAATTGCTTGCAGCATTTACTGACTGCACGAAATTGTTATCCCATGCATTCGCATTCGGATCCCAATATGAAACCCTCAATACTGCTTCTGAAATTCCGGCCAGCTGGTCTTCGTTATAGTAGAACCTGACAGTACCGTCCGCAGCGCCTGTCAAACCGCTTAACTCCCAGTATATCCACGGAGTATTCACAGCCTCGCCATTACTGTTTCCGCCTGAGGAACCGTCTTTTTTCTTCATGTTTAGCTTATCGTTTTTCTCAATCGGCCTGCTGTTAATCTTTTCCTGAGTTTTTACATTGCGGTCATTTGGCATCATCATAGTATTGTT
>JAUQWT010000394.1 GCA_030835005.1 Ignavibacteria bacterium
GATACCTGTAGTATTTGCGCTCAGGCCAATTTGATAAAACTCTTTGGTTTTTCCATCAGCATATTTTATAGTGTAAAATCCGTACCCTATGTTAGGATTAGAAACAGTTTTATTCTCACTATTTTTACCATCCAGGAACCACAATTTACATGCCGGCTTTACCTGCTTGATCATGCGGTGCAGAGTCTGCATTTCACTGCCTTTGGGTTCAGGCTGGCTGTTAATATACTCTTTGATCTGTTTTTGTATGTTCATAAGTATTTCAGATTTTTTGTAGTTAATTGCTTAGATCCCTTAAATTTTGTTTACCCGGTTAATATTCGCAATGTTGCCAAAGGGTTAAAGATATTAGATACTTCCACAATGTACTTCTTACATTATAAAATCATATTCTAGAATTTCAAATCTCGATATTTTACATCGTATTATCAATTGGGAATTGCGTCAAACTATGCGGGAGAATGCGTAAATATCCGCCAGACGAGGTTTTCCGGCGGCGTCAATGGCGCCTCTATGCTTTTCAGAACCCACCAAAGAGAGAATTTAACAACGATTCAATTGTTGCTTAAAGGTAGATTTGCTTCAATATTACTTTTCAGATCAAGGAGCCTTTGTCTAACCTCTGACTGCAATTTGCGTTTCACTCTCATACGGAATAATGCGAATGGCCATTTGAGTCCATAGGAATAAATGAACGAAACCTCGGTAAGTTCAGGCTCAAGCTTTACAAATTTCCATGAACCCGCAAATGATTTAAACATAAACGGTCCTTTTGTCATGATAACCGCTGTGCCTTCGGGGCGGTTAAATGAAACATACTTTGTTATCATGCCAAGTCCGTTCTTGGCAACACAATTAGCACTCACTCCAATGCCTGCTTCCGTTGCGCCGCCGATCAATTCTGCTTTTCTCAGGAATGTATCCCATTTGAGCCTGTTTGAATAATCCTGTGTAAAGTCAAAAGCAACCTCTCGGCTGCAGTTAATGTTGATCTTTTCGGAAAATTTATCCCGGGGCATATTTATTGAATGCAAGTTCATAAATTGAAAAGTATTCTTACAGAATCCTTTTCAGCCGGCTAAATGTACAGTTCGGTTCGTGAATTTACTCAACCAATAATGACTTTACCGTGCCTTCAATTACTATTTCTTCCTGGATTTGGGGTTATAATTCTTCTCATACATTCCTATCCAATCCTTTGCGCTCATCTTTTTCATAAGTTCGCCAATCAGTTTATATGGAATATCATCCATCTTCTTGAAGCGGACACAGCTTTTACCCATATCCAGTTTCTGTTTGCTGTGCTTGGGATACTCGCCCACAAACCATTTTAATAATTTTGGATCAGCATAAATACCCATATGATAAAAATTAATTGAGTCTTTTTGTGAGGCAATGCCTGCAAAAGGCAAAGGCTCAGAGGGTTTGCAGTGATATCCTGCGGGGTAAAGTTTATGCGGCACTACATAACCCAGTCCGCCGTAACTAATTGCCGGTTCAAAACCTTTTGGCAGGTTTTTAACGATTACTTCATGAAGCTTATTGAAAGGTTCAAGCCTTTCCTTGGGCAGGTTTGATAAAATTTCCTTAACAGTTTTTCCTTGTGCTTTCATTTGGTTATTTCCTTGATCAAATGCAAATCTGCAAATATATGCAAAGCGTCAGTTTTTTAATAGTCACTCATAGGGAAGTTCAGTTCATAAAAAAAGGCACTCATAAAACATGAGTGCCTCTTAGTTAAAATATTCCTTTACTTTACTTCAAACCTGTCATTATTCATGACTTTTACCCATGCAACTGCAAAGTCATTAACGAATTTTTCCTTTGCGTCATCGCTGGCATAGACCTCGGCAAGTGCGCGGAGCTCACTATTTGAGCCGAAGATCAGATCAGCTCTTGTAGCTGTCCATTTAAGCTCACCCGTCTTGCGGTCCTTGCCTTCAAATACTTCGCTCGTATCATCGGTGGCTTTCCATACGGTTCCCATATCAAGCAGGTTCACAAAGAAATCATTTGTAAGCACGAGTGTACGGTTTGTAAACACTCCGTGTTTACTGCCGTCAAAGTTAGCACCAAGTACCCTCATACCGCCAACAAGCGCGGTCATTTCAGGTGCGGTAAGATTAAGCAGCTGAGCCTTATCAACCAGCAATTCTTCGGTTGATACCGAAAACTTGGTCTTTAAGTAATTACGGAAACCATCAGCTGCAGGTTCTAAGAATGCGAATGATTCAACATCAGTCTGCTCCTGTGATGCATCCATTCTGCCGGGGGTGAAATCTACCTTCACGCTGTATCCAGCGTCACTTGCGGCTTTTTCAACTGCTGCGCCTCCTGCAAGCACAATAAGATCGGCAAGTGAAACTTTTTTGCCGCCTTTTTGCGAAGCGTTAAATTCATTCTGAATGCCTTCGAGTGTTTCAAGTACTTTCTTAAGCTGAGGCGGATTGTTAACAGCCCAATCTTTCTGCGGCGCTAATCTGATACGCGCGCCGTTTGCACCACCGCGCTTATCTGAGCCGCGGAATGTTGATGCCGATGCCCATGCTGTGGATACAAGCTGTGAAACCGATAACCCTGAAGCCAGTATTTTTGCCTTCAGCGCGGTGATATCATTTTCATCTATTAATACATGGTCAACTGCA
>JAUQWT010000395.1 GCA_030835005.1 Ignavibacteria bacterium
GCTATCGATGAATTCACGGTTTGAACATATACAACCTGCAACACAATCGCTTGTTCCATTTATGTATTTGGTCATACTGTGAACAACTATATCAGCGCCAAGCCTTAAAGGAGAAATTATCATCGGGCTGAAAGTATTATCTACAACCAACTTAATACCACGGCCTTTTGAAATTTTGCTGATTGCCGGGATGTCGGTTATTTCAAGCAGGGGATTGCTTACGGACTCAGCATATATAACTTTTGTCTTTTCAGTAATTGCTTTATCAACCTGGTCATGCCTCTGCATATCAACGAACTTAACTTGTATTCCAAACTTCGGCAGGAAATTCTTGAAGAAAGCATATGTTCCGCCATAGATCGTTCTTTCGGAAATTATTTCGTCACCCGACCCGCAGAGCTGCATAATAGTTGAGCTTATCGCTCCCATACCCGAAGCCGTTACCTGTGCTGCTTCAGCATCCTCAAGGCGCGCAAGAGTATCCGAAAGGAATTTATTTATTGGGTTCCAGTGCCGGGAGTACAGGAAGCAGCCTTCTATATCATTCTGAAATGAATCGTTCATGGCCTTTGGGCTCATGAATGTAAAAGTTGATGAATCAGTTATTGATGGATTTACATCTCCGAATTCGCCGAAAACAAGGTAATCATGTATGCTTGTGCTGGGATCAAACTTCTTCATTATCGTGCTTCTTTCTATTTTCGTTGTCAAACAATATCCGAACCGATGGGGTGTATTTATCTTCGTACTGCCCGCTCTTAACCGCCCATAAAAACGCCACCAGGAATCCGCCTGCAACCAGTATACTGAAAAAGATCAGTACGACAATTACACTCATTTTAACCCTTTCATTCTTGCCGCAATACTTGTGGATACAACAGTGAAAAGTACAACTGTGATGGAGCTAGCCGGCATTAGAATAGCAGCAAGCAGCGGAGATATCTCAGACTGAAATGCTAGTGACACTCCTGCTATATTGTACATTACCGATATCACAAAGCTTGCTATGATAACATGTTTGACCGCTCTCGAGAATTTGATTATCCTGTTCAGGCTGCTAAACTCTCCTGCATCCAGGATCGCATCGCAGGATGGTGAGAAACTTGTAATATCTTCTGTTACAGCAATTCCAACATCACTTTGCTTCAGTGCTCCGGCATCGTTTAAGCCATCACCAATCATCAATACATTACTCCCGCCATTTTGGAGTCTTTTCACATACTCAAGTTTGTTTGAAGGCGACTGGTTAAAAATGATACTGCTTTCTGAATCAAAATACTTCAGCAGGTTTTCTTTTTCGCCGTCGCTATCACCCGAAAGCACTTTCAATTCGTAATCATTCTTTAAACTCCCGGTTATACTTCCCAGCCCTGTTCTGTAAATGTTATTTACAGAGAAAAATCCTTTTATGATCCCCTCAATTGAAAGAAAAATTCTCGTATCCTGTTTTTTGAGGCTCCCGTCTTTCATCCTCAGTATCTTATTGGTATCTGCGGCAAAAAGCGCAGAACCAAGCCTTAGTTTTCTGTTATCAACTATTCCTTCTATGCCTTTACCGGATTGTTCGGTAAATTTCATAACTTCATAGATCTTTGAGTATTCAATAGCTTCATAGATCTTGGCGCTCAGGGGATGAGTTGAATTCCTCACAAGTGACTTTACCAGCTTCTGTTCATATGCATTCAGTACGATTCCTGTAAAAGTAATATCGGCATCACCGGTCTTAGTGATAGTTCCGGTTTTATCAAATACTATTGTATCTGTCTTTGAGAGTCTTTCAACAACAGATGAATTTTTAACGTAAAATTTATTCCTGCCAAGTATTCTTACAGCATTACCAAGAGCAAACGGATTCGTAAGCGCAATTCCGCACGGGCACGCAATTATAAGCACTGCCGTAAATGCGTTTATTGCTGTTCTTAAACTTACTGGATACCAGTAAATAAAGGCTGCAGCCGCAATAAACAGGATGGCTGCCGTGAAGTACTTGCCAACAACATTCACCAGTGAATTAAACTTATCTTCATCCTTCTTAACAAATGTATCTTTATTCCACAACTGTGTAAGGTAGCTTCTTGAAACTGTTCTAATCACTTCAAGCTCAATAGCGCTGCCTTTTTGCCTGCCGCCGGCGTATATTATCTCGCCAATTACTTTCTGTACCGGTATGGATTCACCCGTTACAAAACTATAATCAATATTCGCATTCCCGTTAAACAAAATCGCATCTGCGGGAATGAGCTCATTATTCCTTATTACAATGCGCATTCCTGTTTCAAGATTAGAGACTGGCTCACTTTTTTCAATTCCCTGTTTCTTTACTGTAACCGAAATAGGGAAGTATGATTTGTAATTCCTCTCAAAATTCAACGCATCATATGTCTTGCTCTGGAATATTTTTCCCAGCAGCAAGAAGAATATCAACCCCGTCATTGAATCAATAAATCCAACGCCGGTATTTGTCGCGATCTCATATGTACTTCTTGCAAATAACACAACAAGCCCAAGTACTATCGGGAAATCAATATTGATCGTTCTTTGCTTTAAGCCGCCCCAGGCCGATTTGAAATAATCAGATGCGGAATAGAATAGTACCGGAGCCCCAAGCAAAAGATTTATCAGCGCGAAGAATTGTTTGAAACCATGCTCAAGTGTTCCTTCTATGGCAAGGTATTCCGGAAAGCTAAGAAGCATTATGTTGCCAAAGCAAAATCCCGCAAGCCCGATCTTGTAATACAGGCTCTTATTTGATCTGTATTTTACTTTATTCTCAAGATCATTCAGGCTGATTTGCGGCTCGTAGCCAATTGAAACAAGCAGTTCCACAATTTGCCTGAGACTTATCCCGGAAGGATCATACTTTACGTTAAGCTGTTTTTGAAGGAAATTTACCTCAGAATGGATTATCGCAGGGTCAAGTTTATGCAGATTTTCAAGAAGCCAGATGCAGGAAGAGCAATGGATTTGAGGAATCGTAAAATTGCTTACTGATATTCTGCCATCGGTAAAGCATGTAAGCTGTCTTATGATATTAGTATCATCTAGAAACGAATACCTTGAGTTTACAGCCTTATCAAGTCTTTTTTGTGATATTCCCGGCTTTTTATCAAGATCGTAGTACTTACAAAGATCGTTTTCCTGTAAGATCTCAAAAACCGTTTTACACCCGCTGCAGCAGAAATACATGCTGCCGGTGTGAATATCCAGACTCGTGCATAAATCACCGCAGTGATAGCAGAGAGTCCCTTCCTTTAGGTTTACTACTTCTGAAATCTGCATATTCTGCTACAAAATTAGCTCTTGTGGTCATATTCTCATATGACCTGCGTCAACGGAAAGTATGATTTTTATCATTTTAAGAGTGATTTAGTGTGATTTCGAATTGCAATCGCAATAAACATAATTGAATTGTATCCCTTGACCTAATTTCACAGAACTTTTATTAAAATTATGGTATTTTACTTCTTCAATGCGGAAGATATATCCAGATATGCTTTTTTCAGTCAATATGGTATTGGCTCTTGTTCTGGTAAGCTTAGTGTCATGCGGTAATAGTAATCAATCTAAGCTGCAGGGCAATTGGGGCGTTTCGGGCGCTGCGGGAGATTCAACCGAATTCCAGGCATGGTATATTGATTATTCATTTGAGGGAAGGAAATACAAAAAAGCCGGTTACCCTCCCATTACAGAAGAAGGCACTTTTGAAATTATCAGCGAAAACAAAGATAGCCTTGAGTTGTATTTCAATGTACTAAGCTCCAGCCCTGAAACCAAAAGCTATAAGCAATGGGTTCTGCTTAAAGATAGCTCGCTCTTTATTGGCGACCTTGAATTGAAGAAGAAGTAACCAGCATAATAATCAATCTTTTGACCCGATAACTCTATACACAATCCCGGCTAAGATTGCCCCTGCGATTGGAGCTGTAATGAACATCCATAATTGTTCAATGGCCCAGCCTCCTACAAATAAGGCCTGGCTGATACTTCTTGCGGGATTTACCGATGTGTTTGTAACAGGAATGCTGATAAGGTGAACAAGTGTTAAGCCCAGGCCGATAGCGATACCTGCAAAACCCTTTGGTGCGCGTTCATCTGTTGCTCCAAGAATTATGATTAGAAACATAAATGTCATTACAACTTCACAAACAAGTGCGCTAATCATGTTGTAATGCCCGGGAGAGTGTTCTCCATATCCATTGGCAGCAAATCCGCCTATAGCGCTCCCGTTGCCTGTTGCTATAACATACAGTACTCCGGCTGCAGCAATTGCTCCCAGTATTTGTGATAAAATATATGGTAATAACTCTTTTGCGCTGAATCTTCCGCCGATCCAAAGCCCGATCGAGACCGCAGGATTGAGATGTGCACCAGAAATATGACCCAACGAGTATGCTATTGTAAGAACTGTGAGCCCGAATGCAAGTGAAACGCCCACGAGCCCAATACCTATCTGTGGAAATGCGGCTGCAAGTACGGCGCTTCCGCATCCACCGAGGACAAGCCAAAATGTTCCGATAAGTTCTGCTAAAAGTTTTTTCATTGTCATATTGATTAAGTTAGATTCTGCATTCTCGAAATTACTCTTAAATATTTATTATTACAATTGTATTTGGATCTTTGGGTTCTTCATTTCCCTTTGAATCTCCTTCAATTTTTGGGTATATTTATGAATTATATAAAAAAATGGTTGTTTTGCCCTGTTGGGTGAAGCTTTACCAATAATATCTATCTAAAGAAAGGCTTGTAATGCGTAAATATTTTGCACTGAGTTTTGTAATGGCACTATTGGTTGTATTTGCATATGGCTGCGGTGATAAAAAAGATGATAAAACAAATAAAGACGGCAATACCACTGATCTTATAAAAAAAGACAGTGTGAGCGGAAAACAAATGGTTCAGCTTAAGTATGTTGTAAAAAAAGGCGATAAGTTCAATTATAAGATGGTTGCAAAAACATCTAATATGGAAAAATCACCTGCAACAGAAGATAAAGAAGTGAAACAGGATAATGAAATTAATTATTATTATTCCAAAGAAGTAAATGATGTTGATGGAAGCGGTATTATTTCGTACAAAGTTAATTTTGATTCTATTAATATAAGCTCTTCAATGGGTGATCAGAGTATTAAGTATAATTCTACAGTTAATGATAGCGTTAAGCAGAATCCGGCTTTCATGCAGTACAATGCTGTTGTAAATAATCCGTTCTTCATACGCGTTAGCTCTCTTGGCGAAATTACCGATGTTTACGGACTCGAAAAAATTTACGAAAACCTTTTCAAATCTCTTGGTGATACACTAAAGGAATCCGATAAGGAAGAAATAAAACAGTCATTCGGCAAAGAATCGATAAAGGAGATACTTCAGCAGGAATACCAGATATGTCCATCCAGTCCTATAGCAGTTGATTCAAGCTGGAACAAAGCTTTCAACACGGCAGTGCTTTTCTTTGAAGTAGTTAACAATGCAAAATATACACTCAAGAACATTGAAGACAAAAACGGCCAGCAGATAGCAAATGTAGAAGCTCTTCTGAATGTTGAGTTCAAAAGTAAAGAAGTGAAAGAGCGCGGCATGACCGTTAAGATCGAGAATTCTGAAACTACAGGCAGCGGCAAGATATCAATTAACCTGAACAGAGGATGCATTGCAAGCAAAGAGACTATCACAACGCTAAAGCTTGATCTGAAGCTTTCTGCGCAGGGGCAATCGGCAAACTCAACACAGGCCGTTACTACGAATTTGACAGTAACCCTGCTGAACTAAACCCCCCGATATTATGGCAATCAAGAATCTGGTATTGTTATCACACCCGCTGGTCAAAAGCTATATCACAAAAATTCGGGATAAAAATACCTCTTATTTCGAGTTCCGCCAGTATGTTGATAAGCTTTCAATGCTTCTTGCCTATGAAGCCGGAAAAGAACTTACTCTTATTCCCAGAAAGATCAAAACACCGCTATCAAACTTTGCAGGCTCGCAGATAAAGGGCGAGATAGTCCTTATGCCTATTTTGAGGGCAGGACTTGGTTTAATGAACGGCTTCGCACAGATTTTCCCCGAAGCAAGGATAAGCCACCTTGGCGTTTACCGCAATGAAGTAACACTTCAGCCTATTCGCTATTATTTCAAATTCCCAAGGCTTAAAGACAGGAAAAACTCCATAGTATATATATTAGACCCCATGCTTGCAACTGGCGGCAGCATGTGCTCGGCGATTGATGAAGCTAAAAAAACCGGAATCGGAAAAATCGTT
>JAUQWT010000054.1 GCA_030835005.1 Ignavibacteria bacterium
GGCGAGGTTTTCTTGAACCACTTCGGAAAATCTTTCTTCCAAGCAGCCCTTATGCCATTTACGTTCCAGCAGAATATCTTAATATCTTTTTTAGGCATTTAGTTGAAAATTATCTTTTTGAAAATCCTCTTTTTATCCCCGTGAATGACTGGTCAAAGAAATCATTGATCAAGCCTGCCTGCTCTTCCGAAGATTTCTTTTCAATTATCGCATCATAAGGAAGCATCAACCCCGTCCAGTCTGCATCATGCAAGAAAGCTCCTTCGGGAATCGTCAGCGTGTTGGTTTTCCTCAGTGGCGGCCAAAGCGATGTGTAGATATAGGGCAGCTCATAGAAATCGTCGCCGTTCGATACTCCGATGCCTATGAATTCATCACCGCCATCAATTTTCTTTCCGCTAAACCATCTAAAAGTATTATCAAAATTATGCGGCCAGAGGCAAACCTGCGTTTTAACGCCTTCGCTTATCTTTGTGTGGAATCTTTTAATCAATGAATTGAAGTTTATGAACTGAAGCAGAAATTCCTGTGAATCTTTTACATCAATATCCGTTTCCTTTGCAGATTCAAACCCAGCCGGATCAACTGCGGCATCTATTCCGAATTCATGATTCAATATAGAGCTAAGCTCGGCTACAAGAGTGCTTGCGGACTTCCCTTTAACCGATACTGATGCGTACTTATTCTTATCGTCAGCAATTTCAATTATGAGTTCTTCAAGATTGAACCCTATTTCCAGATCATTAAGTCTTCCCATCGGCGGGGTGCAGAAGCCTTTATCAACAACACTTAGCCATAGGTTATCGTTTTGGGCAATAGGCTCAACAAGTGCCTCGCGGAACTTGCCTATAATTTCTGCAAGTGCATGAACCTGTCTGCGGGTTTTTCGGTAAGTTGATTCTTCGAAATGGGGAAATTTGTCCATAAATTATTCAAATAACCAAGATGCTGTTCAATAAAGTTTTATTTTGAATGAATAAATTCTTTACCTCACTACGGGCTTTCCGGCATCTTTCCAGTTATCTATGCCGCCTTTTAAGTTGTATATCTTCGTAAACCCAAGTGCCTTCAGCACGCTTACAGCCCCTGCGCTTCTTGAGCCGGTTGCGCAATAGACTAGATATGTTTTGCCTTTATCAAGCTTTTCGGCTTCCTGTTTGAAATCCTTTGAGGTAAAAATGATATTTCTTGCTCCGGCAATCTTGTCACCGCCAAATTCAAACCCGCTTCTCACATCCAATACAAATGTTTCTGGTTGCTTGGTGAGTTCTTCAAACTTTGCCGGGTCAACATCAACTGCTGTGGATTTCGCGCCGTCAAAAAAGAACTTCCACCCGAACAGAAGCACTATTATACATACTGCCAGTATTATAAGTACTTTATTGCTGACGGATGATGTCTTCGGTTTCAAAAATCCGGCGGACTTTCCGCCCACAACGCGTTTAACCTGTTTATCTCTTTTTGGTGCTGCCATAAAATTATCTGTGCCTTTCGTTACATCGTGTTTGTTTTGTTAAGCGAAGTTGAAGGACATTTATCCCGCTGTTTTCTTCGCCATCAAATTCAGCGCACTGCCAACCTTGAACCAGTCTATCTGCTGCTTGTTCATAGTGTGGTTAAGCATTACTACGTCTATTGTGCCGTCGGCGTGCTTTAGTGTCATTTTCACTTCACTGCCCGGAGCAATATCCTTTACCTCTAGATCGATCTTATCATCTTCCCTTATCTTATCATAATCTGCGGGGTCTGTAAAGGTAAGCGGAAGCATTCCTTGTTTCTTTAAGTTCGTTTCGTGGATCCTTGCAAATGATTTCACAATAATTGCCTTACCTCCTAAGTGCCGCGGCTCCATTGCAGCGTGTTCACGCGAAGATCCCTCGCCGTAATTTTCTTCGCCAATAACTACCCACGGAATATTATTAGCTTTATAGTGCCGTGCTACGTTTGGTACTTCGTCGTGATTGCCGGTTAAAAGGTTCTTAACGTGATTAGTTTTATCGTTGAACCAGTTGACCGCGCCAATGAACATATTATTTGAAATGTTATCAATATGTCCGCGGAATTTAAGCCACGGCCCCGCCATTGAAATATGATCAGTCGTACACTTTCCCTTTGCTTTTAACAGAACATGCATATCCTTAAAGTCTTTTTCAAAATCAGGGTGAACAAACGGGAAGAGTCTTTGCAGACGTTTACTTTCCGGGTCGATCTCTACCTGCACTTTAGTGCCATCCAAAGCGGGAGCAACATAACCATCCACACCTTTTAAATATCCAAGTTTCGGCAGCTCATCTCCCTTAGGTTCATCAAGCTTAACATCTTCACCTTTGGCATTCTTAATTGTATCGGTTAGCGGATTAAACGTTAATGTGCCCGCAAATGCCAGCGCAGTAACAATTTCCGGTGATGCAACAAATGCATTGGTTGCGGGGTTTCCATCGTTGCGCTTGGAAAAATTCCGGTTGTACGAAGTTATTATGGAGTTCTTCTCGCCCTCTTTCACATCGTGGCGTTTCCACTGGCCTATGCACGGACCGCATGCATTTGCAAGCACAAGCCCGCCAACCTTTTCAAATACTTCAAGCTGGCCATCGCGCTCAATAGTTGCTCGTATTTGCTCGCTGCCGGGTGTTATTGTAAATTCAGATTTCACCTTTAGCCCTTTGGCAAGCGCCTGCTTCGCAACCGAGGCCGAGCGTTCCATATCTTCATATGATGAATTTGTGCAGCTGCCTATCAATGCTACCTTCAGCTCATCGGGATATTCTTTTTCTATTACTGCTTGTTTGAACTTCGAGATCGGCCACGCCAGGTCCGGGGTAAACGGTCCGTTGATATGCGGTTCAAGTTCGCTTAAATTAATTTCTATTACCTGGTCATAATATGCTTCGCTTCCCTCATCAGCTCTTAAGTAGTCACCAAGCTCGTTTGCCAGCCTTCCGATTTCCTCCCTTTCGGTTGCTTTAAGGTAGTCAAACATTCTCTGGTCATATGCAAATAGCGATGTCGTTGCGCCTATCTCCGCTCCCATATTGCATATTGTTCCTTTGCCTGTGCATGAAATTGTCCCGGTACCCTCGCCAAAATATTCAACAATCGCTCCAGTGCCGCCTTTTACTGTAAGTATTCCGGCAACTTTCAGAATTACATCTTTTGCTGATGTCCATCCGCTCATTTTACCTGTCAGCTTTACGCCGATGAGTTTGGGAAACCTAAGCTCCCACGGCATGCCTGCCATAACGTCAACTGCATCTGCCCCGCCAACGCCTATTGCTATCATTCCAAGACCGCCTGCGTTCGGGGTGTGTGAATCCGTCCCTATCATCATTCCCCCGGGGAATGCATAATTTTCAAGCACTACCTGATGGATTATCCCCGCACCCGGCTTCCAGAAACCTATACCGTATTTGTTTGAAACGCTGGCAAGAAAATCGTAGACTTCCCTGTTCTCAGTTTCCGCGTTCAACAGGTCTTTTGCAGAACCAACTTCGGCCTGAATTAAGTGATCGCAGTGAACCGTTGAAGGCACGGCGACTTTCGGGATACCGGCAGACATGAACTGAAGCAGAGCCATTTGCGCAGTAGCATCCTGCATTGCAACTCTATCCGGCGCAAATTCAACAAAATCCTTCCCGCCCGTGTAAGGAGAGACCGTTTCGCCCCACAAATGCGCATATAATATCTTCTCGGCATAAGTCATTGGGCGGTTAAGTATTTTTTTAGCAGCGTCAACCCTGACTTTGAATCCTGCATAAACATTTTTAATTAAATCCAGATCGAACATTTATTAATCCTTATTCATTATGTCATTCCCGCGAAGGCGGGAATCTATTATTTTGTTTCTAAATTTCTATCTATACTTACAGAAGTGTTGACGCTGATGAATTATGAGGTTGCATAAAAATGATTACATGTTCAAAATGCAGTCCGTGGAAATCATACTTTTCATAATCCTTTTCTGCGTCTCAAAAACTAATTTGTAAAACTTATCTTATCCGGCTTCAACAGCTCCATACCTTTGAACTTCAGCAACAGCTGTGCAACCGTTACAACATCTTTCATGCAGTAACTCTTTATCCGCTCAAGATCTCTTTCTATCCAGTAAGTGCTCCATACCTGGCTGCCGTCAATATCATCTTTAGGTGATTCTATTCCGAATATCGCCGAAAGAAGATTGAGTGATGTAAAATTCTTGTAATCGCCAAACTTCCACATATCCATTGTATCAATTAGCTGAACTTCCCATGGCTTTTTACCCGCATTATCAAGTAAATATGGAATTGCAAGCCCGTTAATCAAACATCTGCGAGCTATGTAGGGGAAATCGAATTCCTTGCTGTTGTGTCCGCACAATAAATGCTCATCCGTGCTGAAACTTTTGTTCACCGTATCGGAAAAATCTTCGAGCAGTTTTTTCTCGTCATCACCGTAAAAGGCTTTAACTTTAAATGATAGCCCGCTGCCGTTTTCGTAAAAATATCCTGCACATATACAAATGATCTTGCCGAACTCAGCGTATATACCTGCTCTTTGATAAAGTCCGTCAGCCGTCAGGCCATCTTTAAGTTCGCGCTGCATTTTCTTCTGCCAAAGTGTCTTCCATACCTCCGGCACCTCGTCGTATGATGCATATTGCGGCACCGTTTCAATATCCAGTACAAGTATGTTTTTTAGATTTATTCTATCAAGCATTGCTTTCACGTATCGCTGACTTTTTTGCCTTTTGCTTTTTTACTTTTTACACTTTGATTAAAATGCGTTTTCAATATGGTTCAGTTTCATCTCGCCGCGTTCTATCATAATTGCCGCCACATCAAACCGTTTTTCGTAATCGCCGTATTCCGGGTTCAGCATCATAAATCCTTCGGCTGATTTCACCATTTGCGCCTGCTTTCTTTCGTTTATTGCTTCTTCCGGCGTGCCAAATGCCTTATTGCTGCGCGTCTTCACTTCAACAAATATCAGCTGTTTCTTTTCTTCACTCTTTATAATCAGGTCTGTTTCGGCTCCCTCGAACCTGTAATTCTCTTCAACTATTTCAAATCCAAGTGAAGCGAAATATTCTTTTGCAAACTTTTCTCCCTGTTTCCCTGTATTCAATTACAATCCCAGCGTTAATTGATCAACTGCCTTCAAACGGAATGTCCTGCGGTGAATATCGGTATATCCAAATTCAAGTATCTCTTCAATATGCGCCGCCGTTCCGTAACCTTTGTGATGCGAAAAAGTAAAATTTGGATACGCATTTTCATACTCGCACATGATTCTATCCCTTGTTACTTTGGCAAGTATCGAAGCCGCTGCAACTGAAAAACTTTTTTCGTCTGCCTTGATTACGTTGCGAACTTCGGCTGTGGGGTTTGTATAAAAATTTCCGTCAGCAATAATAACCTTTGGCAATATGTTCAGTCCTGAGATCGCAATATTCATAGCCTGTTTTGTCGCGTTGAGTATATTCATCGTGTCAATATCCGAGTTGTCAACTATCCCTATTCCAAATCCTAGCGCCCGCTGTTTTATCTCACCAAAAAGCATTTCTCTTTGCCTGGCTGATATTTTCTTTGAATCAAACACACCGGATATAAACACATCATCAGGAAAAATGACCGCCGCTGCTACAACAGGACCTGCAACCGGGCCGCGCCCTGCTTCATCAACTCCGCATAGTAAACCGCCGCATTCCTGCCTAATTTTAGCATCAAAATCTGCAATAATCCGGGTTCTTTCGGCGAAATCCTTCTTGGGCTTCAATGCTTTTGGCTTTTTCCGGGGTTGGTTTTTGAACTAAATTAAATATTACCAAATTAACTTTGAATTTAAAATTCAAAAAGTTATCTTAAATGCATGTTTCAGGCCATTATAAACGAATTTGTTAACTTCGTTCTGCCCAACTCATGCCTTGTTTGTGCCTGCCCAATCGATGCAAACGAAAGTTTCCTCTGCAGGAACTGCAGCTCCAAGCTTG
Organism: Ignavibacteria bacterium; assembly: GCA_030835005.1. Taxonomy (GTDB): domain Bacteria; phylum Bacteroidota; class Ignavibacteria; order Tepidaquicellales; family OLB5; genus OLB5. The sequence goes on from JAUQWT010000054.1 coordinate 5,966, forward strand.
AGCCGTATAACGATGTTCACCCTTGGCAGGAAGAATTCAAAGCTCTAGGGATCATCGATAATTCCCTCAGTGCATACTGGTTCCGGGCGGGCAAAGAACTCCAGCCGCTTCTACATGCTATGAAATACCGGAAAATGCGCTCCGTGGGCCGAATGCTTGGGCGGGATCTTGGTAGATTAATTGCTGAAATGGATGCTCCTCCGTTTGATCTCGTAATACCCGTACCTCTTCACAAAGCAAAATTCAGGGATAGAACATATAATCAAAGCGATTTTATTGCTGATGGTATTAATGAAACATTGCGAATAAAGGTAATGACGGGTGCAATTAAGCGCACACGATTTACGCCTTCGCAAACAAAACTGGATAAAGCCGCAAGGAAAGAAAATGTTTCTGATGCATTTGCCGTTAACCCAAAACACGCCGGAGAAATTAAGAGGAAAAATATTGTTGTAGTTGATGATGTCATTACGACGGGTGCAACTATACTTGAGTGCTGCAGCGCTTTGAAGAAATCGGGAGCAGGGAAAATTTGGGCAGTATCAGCCGCTTATGCAGAACTGAAAATAGATGATTGATCAAATAAGAAACCTCGAGCGGTCAAAATGCCCGCCTCATCAAAACCTCTATTTTTTTACTATATTTGTGTAAATAACCTCAGGTAAAAATGAAAATATTAATAGTAATTCTTTTTTCGGTCTTTATTGCATTTGGGTGCTCAAAAAATAAGACCGAAAACCCCGGCGATAAACCCGGGACAACGGAATCAAAAACAAATTCCGGATCAAACACAAAAGATGACGGACCGCTGAAGTTCAACGAAAAATCTTTCCTGAAAACAAATAACAACTGTAACCCTTCCGATACATGCACTTACTTCAAGGTAGATTATCTTGAAGCTTCCGGAAAATCAAAAGATAAGGTAAATTCACTCCTTATGTCAGAAGTGCTTGCTAATGTCTCGTTTGGTGATACAAAATATCCCAGCCTGCAGGTTGCCGCGGATTCATTCATGACATCTTATGTTTCATTCCGCAAAGAGGTGCCCGAAAGCGCTCAGTTCTGGTATTTTGAGTATTTTATGTCGGTTGATAACCAGACACCGAAAATCGTCTCTATCTCCGGATCAAACTCGTCTTATATGGGCGGTGCGCATCCAAATACTTATGTTTCATTTCTGAATATCAATAAGGAAACCGGTGATACGGTATCTCTGAGTAATATTTTTGCCCCCGGATTTGAAAAAAAACTTAATGCGCTGATAGATGCGAAATACCGCAAGGAAAAGGGACTAAAACCCGGTGATAATCTTATGGAAAAGGGCGAATTGTTTGAGAATAAAATTGAGTTTAACTATAACTGGTCAACAACTAAAGAGGGTGGCATTATGTTCTACTACAATCCCTACGAAATTGCGGCATATGTATTCGGCCCAACAGAGCTTACTCTTTCCAAAAATGAGATCGAGGGCCTGCTTTCTGCCGATAGCCCTTTGAAATAAATTTTGTCTGAATAGGGGTTAACCGAAAGGCGGCCTGACAAACCGCCTTTAGTTTTTTTTCTGCTTTTTTCGTTCTGGCTTTTTACTTATGATAACATCCCAGCTCTATTAAATTCCCATCGGGATCCCGCAGATAAACCGATGTCATCGTTCCCATAGCACCGGTTCTTTCTACCGGACCTTCTATAATAACTGCTTTTTTTGATTTAAGCCAAGCCATTACCGCTTCAAACGGTGCCTTTGATACAAAACAAATATCCGTGGTGCCGGGAAACGGCTTTGCCGCTACTGGCTGGTACTCTCCCCCTGCCTGGTGCAGGTTTATTTTCTGATTCCCGAACTTAAGGGCCTTTCTGCCCTCCTGGAAAGTTATGACCTCAAGCCCGAGTATTTCATGGTAGAACCGGCAAGTATTTTCAATATCGCTTACTGTCAATACTATATGGTCAACTCCGCCAACAAGCGGCCCGCTGAAATAAAGGCTTTCGTTTTCCCTAAGATATCTGTCTAAGTTGTTGAAAACCTTTTGCATTTGGCGCGAGTGAAATCGTGAGAAGTTTATGAATCTTGATACTACACCAAGCCATGCCCGGTTAACGCTCAGATCAATTTCAAGCGAGAGCTCTGTTTTCCCGCCCTTATCTTCAAAGCGCCAGTATGTCTCGCCAACCCATGAACCTTCAACATAATCAATAGCAAGCAGTTTGTTAGGCCTGAAGCCGCTTACTACAGACTTCCATCTGACAAACATTCCGTTATGCACATCAACTATCGTGCCAATAATCCCGGGATCAAGATATTGGAGCTCAAAGCTTATCTCGCGCGGCCACCACTTATGGTATGAGGCAATATCTGTCAGCACGCGGTAAACATAATCTACGCGGTAGTTGAATATCCTGGAATCTTTAGCTTTAAGCTCACCCATGAAACAAAACTCCTGTTAATGAAATGCAGAAGTACAAAATTAAGAAAAGATGTAGTTGGTATAAAGGGAGTTTTTGTTGGATTTTTTCGCAGGGATCGTTCCCCGAACGTTCGCTTTGTGTGCCGTTTGTTCTGAGTCCCTTATTAGATCGGAACGTTTACCTCTTCGTAATAACAAACAGCGCCGAATCCCTTAACATAATATTCCTTCAGGTAACTCATTATGTTCCCAAGTGCCCCGCGATTGCAGAGCATTTGCACTTTACAGATATCTTTCTCGTCAGCATCCGAAGGCCTTCCGCCTTTGAATTCCTGCTGAATATAATATACGATATCAAACTTCTTTATGTTGGGAATTAAATGCTCTGCATACTCGGGCTTGAGCACAACATTAACTACAAAATGCGGTGTGGATACTGTAAACATGGATGTTATTAATTAATTAAATTAATATAAAATTCTTCAGCTTTCTTTGTTCTTTCTGTTTCTGTCAAACTTTCCGCGCATGATAAATTTTCAATATCTTCGTCCCACCTCAATGGGTTAGTTCTAATATAATCCGAAATATTGCTTAGTCCTCTTTCATTCCAAACGACATGATCAAAATAATATCTTTGCCAGCGAAAATCTTCGTGTCCTTCCAACAATCTTACTTTTCTGCTTACTCCTGATTTATAAGAACCCACAATATCCTGTAGGCGGCTGGCTTGCCTGCCACTGCTTGTTTCGTGAATATATATAACCACGTGAACGTGGTTCGACATAACAACAAATTCTCCAGTTTCAACATCTTCATAATGCCTTGGAATAGCTCTTATGTCATTAAATGCGATCATGCCTGCACTATTCAGGTTCATTTGCTCTTTGGTCACACTTCCGAAAAGACATTCCCGGTTCTTAACACAAATAGTCACAAAATATGCTCCCGGTGTGCTGTAGTCGTAATCCTTTAATCTGAGGGATTTGTATTTCTTAAAACGATTTTCGGTCACTTGTAATTATTGCTTGCGGCAGGCAAGCCTGCCGTCTACAGTTCTTATCGTTCTGTTTCTTATTTCACGTTTATCATTCCCAAAATGTCTCTGTGATCTTCCTGATATAGTCCAGCCTTGCCAGTTTTTTCAAAACATCCTTAAATCCCGCCTGGCGGGAACTTCCTATTACAAGCCACTCTTTTTCGCTGCAGCCGGAGCGGCCTTTTGAGCCCTTCATTACTGATGCCGTTGGGTCAATAGCATACACTTCCTCATATATCTTGTCATCAGCGGGAATACAAAACTCATAACTTATCGCGCTTTTGTCTCCGCTGGAATGAACCCTGTAGCCGTCATCTGTGAACGGAGTAAGGTCAATCCTTATTTTCTTTTCAAAATACGGCAATTCATATCCTCGTACGTTGTAAAATGCAGCTATCGGATCCAGCCTGTAGCCTTCCATGTTTGCTGTATTAGTATCCCCGAATATTATCCCGTATTTTATGAATGCCTTTAAGAAAATATCCTTATCAATAAATGCTGCAAGCTCGAGGTCTTCACTGGTTTTTTGCAGGGGGATAGTAAACCCATCCTGGATCTGCAGTTCATAGTCCCATATTTTTTCATCACCAAGCTTACTATTATCGTGTGGCGGGATATACTCTTTCAACTTTCCGGCAACAATTGCTTCGGTGTTTTGGTGCTCTTCAATATCAAGAATTATCCAGCAAGTGTCGGGGTTAGTTTCCTGCCGGGCTTCAGGTGCAAGCATAATGCCCGCTGCGTCAATCCTGTAGCCTGTTGCGCTTTGGTGATCTGGGTTGCTGTCGCCGATGATTATTCCATAGTAGATCGTGCCGTGGATCATAACGTCACGGTTTTCGTATTCACCAAAGAGAATTGATTCGCCGTCAGATTTGTTTTTTGAAATAACGGGTATTGCTCCGCCTCCGGGGAATACAATTTCCCATTGCCAGAACATATGCCCCTGTCCCTTGCCTGATTTG
>JAUQWT010000396.1 GCA_030835005.1 Ignavibacteria bacterium
CCATTTGGATTAATATTTTTGAACCTGCCAAGAGAATCCATTACAGGAGGTGTGGTTCCTGTCAGATTCTTATTGCACCTAAACCATCCGGTAAACGGCTGATTGAACTGCGGAACTGCGGAACCTGTTCCGGTATTTGAGATACTATCTATTGAGTATCTGGAAGTATCAGCAAACTTAGTGCCGATAAAGTTAATACCTGCAGAACCGAATGCCCCTGTTCCCGGTCCGGGCCTTGTAACAACGTTCACAGTTGTTGCGCCCTTATTTAATGTGAACGTAATGTCCCCTACCCATGTATGCAGTAATGTATCAATTCTAACGTACATATTCGAAATAACTTTTCCTGCCGGAATACCTGCAACAATAAATGTATCATTAACGCCGGCTGGGTTACCATCAGGAATAGCCAAGTTCAAGCTCTTGCAGCGCTGGTAAACTGAAACGCCGGCTTCAAGGTGACCTTCAGTCCTGAAACCAAAACATTTATACTGAAGCACAGCATTATTTAATACTGTCCATGCACCTGCGCCGCCGGTTCTGTACCATGATGGCCAAGCTACGCCAACACCTGCATCAAATATGAAATATCTTGTCGGCATTGCTGTTGGATTGTATCTAACGCCAACCCAATATGAGCCGCCGGTTAAGGCTGGTAATGTTGCAAGCGACTGGGTAAACCACTTGTAAGCAGGAAACTGAACAAGTCCTGTCAAAAGCAGGCCATTTGCCTGGAAAACTATAACACCGGGTCCGCCGGCAGCACCTGTTGTATCGTAAACAATAACATCAACAGTTGCCGTAGTGATACCAGCTCCAGCGTTCATACCAAAGCAAAACTTATCATACTTCCAGGGATAAGCATTTGGTCTCATTCTAATAATAAACTCTGCTACTGTCGGGCCAGGATTAAAAGCAAGCGAGTTTTCGAAAGTGCCGTCATCATGCTTTTCGCCTGTTGAACAACTGTCATCTAAAAGTTCGCTGTGCATAAGAGTTGGTTTGTCGTATGCAGAATTAAAAACGTTATCTTGTGCCTTTAAGCCAGATGCTGAGGCCAAAAAAGCAACCATAAAACACAGTACAAGAAATTGATTAAACTTTCTCATAATTTCTCCAGTTAAATTTTAAAATAGTAAATTGAATGATGCATTATATCAATATTTGTGTAATTTGTCAAGTGAAAAGTTATACAAAATAATGGAAATGGTTATTGCATAATTAACAATATATTACTATACTGTACGGGGTATCTTCCCAAAAACTCGTCTCCTGAATGATATCAAAAAAAAGCCTATATCTCAATTCTCTGAATAACCCTGAAATTGCAGTAGATTTGCTCAGGAACGATAATAATGCACAGCTTCCGGTTTTGATATTTGCACACGGTTTTAAGGGTTTCAAAGATTGGGGCAGTTTCCCTTATTATATGCGAAAACTTGCCGAATTCGACTTTGCCTGTGTGAGTTTCAACTTTTCACACAACGGAGTATCACCCAAAAATAAATTGGAATTTGACAGGCTTGACCTTTTTGCAGAGAATACACATTCAAAGGAATTGGAAGATCTTCAAAACGTTATCAGCCACTTTTACGATAATTCTGAAAAATACAATCTTGATAAGAGCAGAATTGGCTTGATAGGACATTCACGGGGCGGGGCAGCAGTAATTCTGCAGTCATCTGGCGACGACAGAATAAAAGCTCTTCTAACCCTTGCTTCAGTATCAGATGTAAACCGTTACACTGCTGAACAGATCAAGAGATGGCGCCAAGCAGGTTATATAGAAATACCGAACACCCGAACTAACCAAATGATGAGAATGAATGTATCATTCCTGAATGACATTGAAAGCAACAAAGAGAAGTTAAATGTTTTGAGAGCAGCCGCCGGTTTACAAATTCCATTTATGATAATTCATGGCAAGGAAGATTTGGCTGTTACATACACTGAAGCAATAAAGATATACAATGCTGCCACGAATGCAAAAACTGAGCTCTACATTATAGAAAACACAGGACACACTTTCGGTGTAGAACATCCATTCAAAGGAACAACCAAAGCATTTGAGGAAGTTATCAGCCTATCTTCCGAGTTCTTCAAAAGAAATCTCTGATCATTTAAACTCTCTTAGTTTCTTGTATTTTCTTCTTAACATTCTCTTTACTAAAGCCGGAACAAAGGCACTCACTTCACCTCCGTACTTTGATATTTCTCTGACGAAAGTTGAGCTAATGTATGAATACTTTTCATTAGGCATAAGAAAGACAGTTTCAAGTTCCGGAAAAATCTTTCTGTTTGTAAGAGCCATTTGGAATTCATACTCAAAATCTGATATTGCTCTTAAACCTCTGACAATAACCTTTGCATCTTTTTTCTCCGCATAGTGAACCAACAATCCTTCAAAACTTTCTGCCTTAACGTTCTTATATTTTGCAGCTGCGCTTTTGAGCATTTCAAGCCTTTCACTCAGTGTAAACAACGTTGCCTTTGCTGATCCTTCAGAGGCGGCAATTATGACTCTATCAAACATTTTTGAAGCTCTCTCCAGAACGTCCAGGTGCCCCAAGGTAACCGGATCAAATGTTCCCGGATATATTGCTGTTAATTTTCTCATCAGTCTTTAGAAATAAAAATTTTGAAATTTGTCACACCAATTTTCTTATCAATAATATCGTAGTCATTCAAATTGTAAATAATACCTCCGGAATTTCCGTATTCGATTACCAGGACACTGAATTTGAGGTTCAAGATCTCCGCAGAAAGCTCAGCATAGTTCTCGTAAGAATATGGCGGGTCTGCAAACACAAGATCGTAATACTTCTGCCCGTTTTCCAGCAAGAATTTCATAACATCCTCAGAATAAATATTTATCTTATCTTCGCACTCAAGCTCGTGAGCTGTTTTTTCGATGCTCCTCAGCTGCTTTACAGAATTCTCTACAAAGTCGCAGACGGCCGCTCCGCGGCTTATGGCTTCAAAGCCCAGGGAACCGGAACCTGCAAACAAATCCAGGCAGTTTATTGAATCGAAATCAATAACATTATTTAAAACATTAAACAGTGTTTCTTTTGCTCTATCTGTAGTTGGCCGGAAACCACTGAGGTTATCCTTTAGGCAGTCACCCTTGCCCGGAGCAACTGTATGTACCTTTCTTGACCGGTATTTGCCTGCAATTATTCTCAAAGCGCGCTCAGGTTTCTCAGAGCTGCGCCGCAGCTTGCAGAAAATTTATAGGAATACTTCCTCAATTCGTTATTCTTAAGAAAAAGATCAGTTGCATTGATGTTTTCAAAAGGATTGATTACTTCAACAGGTGCTATATCCAATTTTCGGAGGGCATCCAAAGTATCTTCTTTGATATCATCTCCATACAGAAAAATGCCGTCAATACCTGCTATTTCCGGCTGTTTCTTAAACAGGAAATTTACTTTTCGTGTTAGATTTAAATTGAATTCATTATCGCTTGTGTATTTGGAATGGCAATAGAATTTATACTTCTTATTTTCAATATAACCGTAGTCAACCCTTCCGTTCTTCAGCCCTGCAAAGAGGATGTTTTTTCCGGCAAGTCTTTCTGCATAAGAGTTCCTAAAAGAATGTTCTGCAGAAAAATGGTCAATATCAACGAGGCTCAGCTCAAGGTTACATATTTTGAAAATCCTTCTTATAAACTCTATAGTATTCTTCTGAACTGCAATAATAAGGTAATCATCAGAGTTCTTGCAGGGAAGCACTTTGTTAAGCCTGTATGTATTTATCACAAAATCGTTGTAATTATCCGGAAAATAATTCGATAACTCCCAATATATTTTTGAGTTTATCGATTGCTTCCCTTCAGAAAAATCAATAGGCAGTGTAACCATAAATGCCTGTGAAGTACCGATCGAAAGTGCCGCTTTTTGTAAATTCAGGTTGCGCTTTGTTATGTAAGTACCTATTTCGCTAGAAATATTTGTAAGGTCTTTCTGGCTGCTTTTGTGTTTCGAAAACTCATCTTCAAAATCAAAGTCGATCTTTACCGATTCAATATGATCGACTTTCGGGTTGTTTTTGTCTCCAAGCAGTTCAGTAAAGTATATTTTGTTAGCCGAAAAAGCGATTCCTAGTGATCTGTTCAATTATGCCAAGTAAGTTAATGGATTATTCCAAAATTAAGGGTAATAAACAAGCCAATCAATTCTATTTTTATTGTTCACAACGGGCAGGAAACGAGTATGATCCAGATGATTTTCTTGAATTTCGTATTACGGCTTAAACCTGAGAACAAGTTCACAGAAATGAATACAAAACAAGTGCAGTGAATGTATTTTAATCTACCGTTAAGTAGTCTTTGATCTTTTCAAATTTTTTTTCTCCAATTCCTTTAACTTTCATTAGATCTTCTGTTTTATAAAATCTGCCGTATTTTTCCCTGAATTCAATTATTCTCTCAGCTGTGACGGTACCGATTCCGGGCAACTGCAGGAGGTCCCCGGAAAGCGCAAGATTAATATTTATCTTATTCGCCGTCAGTTTTTCTATAGGCTTCTTACTTTCTCTTTCATTCAGAATGAATAAACTATCTGTATATTGCCTCAGTTCGGCAAGTCTTTGCTGTTGAGAGGAATCAAGGTCTTTTTGACCAAGTTCACTAAATGAACTCATAAGTTGTTGTTCAAACTTTGCGTCACTTTTGGAATAGTCAAAACTAACAGGCTGCTTCCACCCTGAGAGTTTAATGATGATTCCCGCTGCAAATGTGAAAAGCAGGAACAGTATTACGGTTAACTCTTTCCTGTTTAAACCCGTTTTGTTGATTAGTCCCTTCATAAGGGTGCCGGTAAGTTATGAAAAAGATTCTTTTACTTTATTGAAAAAACCTTTTGATCTATTTTCGCCGCTTTTTGACTTTGCTTTGATACGTTCTGACTTTGACAGTTTCTTGAATATTTCTTTTTCTTCGGAATTGAGTTTGTTGGGAATGTAAACATTGATATGGACAAGCTGATCACCTCTGCCTGAATGATTTAAGTGCTTTATTCCCTTATCCCTCAACCTCAAAATTTTCCCGGGCTGAGTTCCAGATTCGATCTTCAGCATAACGTTTCCGCCAAGTGCAGGAACTTCAACTTCAATACCCAAAACAGCATCTGTTATACTTATTGTCAGGTCATAATGAATATCATCTTCTTCTCTGACAAAATGCTTGTGTTCCTGTTCTTCGATCAACACGATCAAATCACCGGAACCTCCGCCTCTGATTCCGGCATCACCCTCTCCTCTTAAAGGAATGTAGTTTCCGGTCGAGACACCTGCCGGAATCTTAACCTTAATAGTTGTTTCTTTTCTTTCCCTGCCTTCACCTGTACAATTATGGCATTTCTCTTTAATAACTCTTCCTTCGCCGTTACAGGTAGGACATACCTGAATATTCACAAACTGCCCGAACATTGAGCGAGATACAGTTCTGACCTCACCGCTTCCGTGGCAAGTTGTACATTCAGCTGTTCCGCTTGTGCTTTTTGCTCCCAAGCCACTGCAGTAAGAACATTTCTCATATCTTTTAACTTTCAGAGTCTTTTCAACACCTTCAGCAATCTCTTCAAGTGTAAGTCTCAAAGTGATTTTCAGATCATTCCCCTGAATACCCGGTTGTTTATGCCTTCCGCTGTGCCTTCTTGAACCCCCTTGCCCGAAAATCTCATCAAATATGCTTCCGCCCCCAAAAATATCACTGAAGTGGGTAAAAATATCGTTCACGTTGCTGAATCCCTGATCAAACCCTGTACCTCTCATACCTGCATGTCCAAATTGGTCATACCTGGCACGCTTGTTTGGATCCATTAGAACTTCATAGGCTTCTGCTGCTTCTTTAAAATTCTCTTCTGCTTCCTTATCACCAGGGTTCCTATCCGGATGATATTTCATTGCAAGCTTTCTGTATGAGGCCTTAATTTCAGTATCACTAGAGGACTTACTTACACCGAGAATTTCATAATAGTCTCTTTTTGTCATTCCTGCTCCGGTTTGGTTGACACTATAACTTTGGCATGTCTTAGAACTTTGTCTCTAATAAAATAACCCTTTTCAGCTGTGTGAAGAATTGTGTTAGGTTCAGCTTCGTTCTTGGGTTGCTGGAGTATTGCTTCATGCAGATTAACGTCAAAGGGTTTACTATCAGACTCCATTTCTTTCAACCCCTGTTTCTCAAGAATGCTTTTGAATTTTGCATAAACCAGATCAACACCTTTTTTGAAATCTTCAGCGTCGTGTTTTTCATCATAGGATATCATGATCCTGTCAAAATCATCAAGAACCGGAAGAAGTTCATTAATAAGCCTTTCATTTGCATAAGAAAAGAACTCGGCCTTTTCGGAATCGGTTCTCTTTTTGTAATTTTCAAACTCAGCAGCTTTCCTTATAAACTGCTCTTTCCAGTCAGCAGCAGCTCTTTCCAGCTCCGCAGTCTTATCATTTTCGACTTCTGTTTTTTTCTGCTGCTCTTTTGAACCGTTGACGGGTATTTCGGTTCCTTCGGATTTCATTTTTTCGTGTTCTGTTTTATCTTTTCTGCTTTTGGTCATGTTTTTGTTATATCTTTTCAGTTATGATTTTGGATGTAAAGTTGAGCATTGAAACCATTTTTGAGTAATTCATCCTTTTAGGTCCAATTAACGCGATCTTTCCATTCACATCTCCCGCAATGTAATTGGTTGAAATAATGCTGTAATTCTTGAGCTTCTCATCTTTATTCTCTGAACCAATTGAAATAACCGTACCATTAATATCCAGCGGAAGGCTATTCAAAACATGAACTACTATACCTTTTTCATCCGTAAGTTCGATAATATTTCTGTAGTTTTCAGTGTCGTCAAATTCAGGTTGCGATAGTATTTCAGTTGTTCCCCCTATGTATAGAGTCATTCCTTCTTTTTCATCATGAAAGATCTTGTCAATCGAGTCGATAAACACCTTTAATATTTCCTTTGATTCGTAATGAATATCCCCGATTCTCTCAAGAAAAGTCTTTCTGATTTCAGTTAATGTTAGTCCGCTTAACTTTTCATTCAGGATTCCTGTTATTCTATCAAGTGTTTCCCTTGAAATCCCGGACTCTACATCAAATAACAATGTCCTCACTAATCCGGATTGAATTGAAACCACAACCAGAAGTTTCGAGGAAGACAAGCTTATCAGCTCTAATTTCTCAAATACTCCTTGCGAGAGGTATGGCTGCGAAACAATGCTTATCTCCTTAGTCAGTCTCCCAAGTATCTTAGAGACCTCTTTGTAGATCTCATCATTGGCTTTATCTATATCGCTGATCTGAGTCGAAAGGATCTCATTATCAATATTGCTCAATGAATCTGTATCCATAAATTCATTGACAAAATACCTGTAACCCTTGTCAGTAGGTACTCTTCCTCCTGAAGTATGATGATGAGTCAAATAATCCATGTCTTCAAGATCACTCATCACATTCCTTATAGTAGCCGGAGAAAGACTAATATCTGATTTCCTCGAAATGTATCTGGAGCCAACAGGATTTGCAGTATGTATATAGTCTTCTATGATACACCGCAAAATTGTCTTTTCCCTATTTGATAACTCTCCAAACATTTT
>JAUQWT010000055.1 GCA_030835005.1 Ignavibacteria bacterium
TAGAATCTTGCACTCACATCCTGGATATCGTAAATAATGATATCAATATCACTAAGATCATCCGCTGAAGGTTTGTTCTTGCCCCCATATAGTGAAACGATCTTTATACCTGTCTTTTCGTCAATCTCAGAATAGTTCTCATCGCCTCTGATCCCATGTTCCGGCGAGAAGATTTTGACAATGTTTGCCCCTTTTTTCACAAGTGCATCTATAATATGTGTGCCATCAGATAAGATTCCGGTTTGGTTTGTTAAAACGGCTATTCGCTTATCCTTTAACAAAGATATATTCTCAAGCAGATTCTCGTTGCCAAGCATGAATTTTTCAACTATTGTTTTTTCTTCATTTCCGCAGCTTAACTGCTGGAAATTGAAAAATATCATTGACGCCAGAATAATTGATCTCATTTTAGTCTTATTACTTTCTTCATCTTTATTGAATCATCAATTGCATTTGCAACTACAATATCTTCCAGTGCAACTTTTGTATTGCAGGCCGGTTTTCTGTTGTTTGTTATTGAATCATAAAACGCTTTCCATTGAGCTGTAGAGCCCGGATGCAGAGGCTCATTTCTGTATTCATCATAGAACACCAGGTTTTTGTCACCGGGTGGATAAGACATAGGGTACTTCCAAGGAATCTTATGCTTTCTGTCATCTTTAAACAAATAGATACATGAAGGGTTTCCCTTCCATCCGTGTTTCTTGCCGTAAGATCTGCTAACAAAAGTTTCAAAATGAGCGACTATTTTAGCTTTTTCAAGCTGAATGATCCATCTTGATTCCCTTGCATGAGGGCTTACATAAGAAACTGTTAGAGAAGCTTTAACTTTGTTTCGGTATTCTATTATTGCCATCAAATGATCGCATGATTCACCCTTCAGCATAACCTCTGAGCTGAAAGCTCTTACTGCAGTGCGCCTTCTGCTGCTCAAAAGATACTGCCCTCCGGATGCCATTACGAGTTCCGGTTTTGCTCCTGCAAAATCATTGAACAGATTGATCTGATGTATAGCTTTATCGTGAATTATTGCATCACCGCTGTTTTTAGTATTGTTATATCTCCAAAGCATCGGGTCAAACGGACGTGTTTCCAGCCAATTCATCCAGAGCACTTTGCCATATTTACCGGACTTTATCAGTTTCTTTAATTCAAGATAGAATGAGCTATACCTGAGAACCATTCCGACCTGTACAAATTTTCTATTCCTTCTTTCAGCAGTAATTATTTTTTTAAGGTCACCTTGATAAATTGCTGCCGGTTTTTCGAGGAATACATGTTTTGATTCATTTAATGAATCAACAGTATATTTTGAATGGGTTGAGGTTGGAGTGAGCACTGCAATTGCATCAATTTCTTTATTTGAAATAACATCATCCGGGCTATCGGCAAAAAAAGGGTCTCTTGATTTTAGATGCAGCATATCTGCAATTCTTCCAACAGCTTTTGGGTCACTGTCATATACTGATATAATGCGGAACTTATCATTGAGCCGCAAAAGGGCAGGCAAATGCATTAGCCTGAGAACAGCCCCGGTTCCAATTATACCAATATTCAGCGCCTTTTTCATGTGCAAATTTATGAATATTTGACATGAAAAAATATTGAAATAACTGAGTTTTGGGAATCTGTAAGAGAATCGCAGTAAAAAGACAAACCGGCAGATCAGAAGTTATCCTGATCAGCCGGTTTTAACCAATCTTATTATTGTAAGGGTTCAAACTTTTTCATTTCATAAGGGCAGCCTTTTTTCAGCATAGGCCCGGGAGTTCATAAGGGAAGCATTGAAAATCATAAGAGTTGTTCTGAAAATCATAAGAGCTTCAAGCACATAAGAGTTAATCAACTAACTCTACAAAGTTAATACAACTTTAAGGCTAACCAAATAGTACTATAAATGAAAGGCTTGTAGTGATTTTTGTTACAAGAATTGATCTCTTGGAAATCAGGAATTTTAGCTTTTAAATTGCATTTTGAGTATTTTTGAATTAAACTTGGATTAGCTCAACACTAAAATCACCTGTTCACAGTATCAAACAGAATAAAAAAATGAAAAAATTCTATTCACTAATCTTGGTTCAATTTGTTCTACTGATCTCAGTGCCATCGTGTGATTATTTTTTCCCGCCGCTATCGGGTGACAGGATAACTTCAAAAGAAGCATTTGAATACTTAAAAAAACACTCAACTGATAAAGACTTGGTATTGCTTGATATAAGGAAAAAAGAAGAGTATGATAGGTCACATATTCAAAACGCAATAAATCTGGATTATGATCAAACGGACTTTCCCGACAAAATTGAAAAACTTGATAAGAATATCAGATACATAATTTATGATGATTCAGGCAAGAAAAGCTTAAACACTCTGGAACTAATGTTGGAGCTCAGATTTCAGAAAATACATGCTATAGTTGGCGGATTTGAACAGTGGAGAAAAGAAAGTCTGCCGGTAAATTTTTGAATTTGACCACGGGAAACCAGATTGCGTTCAAGCTGTCTTTCGCCCGGCATTAATTGACATTTTGGTATTAAATCTTTGATGGTAATTATATATTTTGCTTTATGAAAAATAGATTATAGTCAGGATGTTAAACACATCAGGCAAATACCCTGTTATCATTACCGGAATCTTGCTAGTGGCCTTGATAGGCGTACTTGATTTTTTCACAGGCAGTGAAGTATCATTTTCGATTTTTTACCTGATACCTTTAACATATATCTCATGGAATATCGGCAGAAACTGGGGATTTGTTTTTGCTGTGCTAAGCGCAATAACCTGGTTCGTGATAGATGCAGGTGAAGCCCATGACTTTTCTGTTTATGCCGTTCATTATTGGAATGGTCTTGTGAGGTTTGGATTCTTTGTAATTGTAGTATATCTTGTTACAGAGATAAAAAATTATAAGATGAATCTTGAAGAGATAATTAAGAAAAGGACTTCCGATCTTCAAAATGAGATTATTGAACATGAAAAAGCCAAAAACGAGATAATCAAGAAGAGCAACCAGCTTAGGGAACTTACCAGAAAGATTGAGACGATAAAAGAAGAAGAAGATATTAAGATAGCGAGGGAAATTCACGACGAGCTGGGCCAGTTTTTAACAGCAATTAACCTTGAAGTAATGTGGATCAACAAAAAATACTCAGATAATCCGGATCTGAATGAGAGAACCCTTATAATCAGCAGTATAGTAAATAATACTCTCAAATCAATACGAAAGATTTCATTAAGCCTTAGGCCACGGCTTTTAGACCAGCTCGGACTGCTTCCGGCAATGGAAAGCCTTGCCAAAGAATTTCAGGGTAAAACGGGTATAAGATGTATTACAAACTTTCCGGAATACAAAATTGAGATGACACCAAATGCATCAACTACAATGTTCAGGATTTTCCAGGAAGCGTTAACAAATGTAGCAAGGCACTCAAAAGCAACCGCTGTATTTGTTAATATTTCTAAAGCAGAAGGCAGTGAACTCATAATGACTGTTAAGGATAATGGTTCCGGTATAGATCTTAAAAAGAGCAATGGTGATTTATCCGGTCTTGGAGTACTGGGTATGAAAGAAAGAGCTCATAATTTGGGGGGCAGGCTGGAATTAGTTTCAAAGCCCGGTTCGGGCACAGAAGTTTTACTGAGAATTCCTATTGAACTAAATACATTAAGCTTATGATTAAGGTTATGATTGCCGACGATCACTCTGTGGTGAGGCGCGGAATAAAACAGATCCTATCAGAAGAGACCGATATTCAGGTTCTTGGCGAGGCGGAAAACTCGGAAGAGATATTTGCGCAGCTTTATACCCAGGACTGGGATGTTCTGGTTTTGGATATAACAATGCCGGGGAAAAGCGGGCTTGATGCCCTCATAGAACTCAAGCAGCGAAAACCGGACCTGAAGGTGCTGATATTATCCATGCACCCTGAAGAAGAAATTGCCATCAGAGCTCTTAAGACAGGCGCATCTGGTTACCTTAACAAAGACAGCGTTCCGGGAGAGCTTTCTAAAGCAATTAGGAAAGTATATTCCGGGGGCAAGTATATCAGCAGCTCTTTGGCAGAAAACATTTTCCTTTCAATGGAAAGAGATGAAAACAGATTGCCTCATGATGATCTGTCTGAAAGAGAGTTCCAGGTATTGTGCCTGATAGCCTCCGGTAACACACTTTCTCAGATAGCTATCGAGCTTTCATTAAGTGTCAAAACTATCAGCACTTACAGAACAAGGATCCTTGAAAAAATGGATCTGCGTACTAATGTGGAATTAACACATTATGCAATTAAACACAAACTAGTATTGAATAATTGACCGGAATCGACACACAATCAAACTAATTGTAGTTATTTGTGTTACGGTCCGGTAGTCTTTAAGCGAACTTTCTACTACATATTTTCCTACACTATAATCAGAATCTACCTATAGGGTGTGAAAACCGGTGTTGGTATATTTGCCTATAACCTATAGTTATATAGAGTATGCCGTGCCGCAATATCAATTACTTTGTTCATCAGCAGTATGTTGATATTCTCAATGTAATTATCGGTCAAAAAATTTTCTTTTTCTATTAAATAAATATCCAGTAGGGAGTTCTAATTATGAAGAAATGTCTTTCGTTTTTTTTGATACTGTTTTTCGCTGCCCTTAATCAGCTCACTGCACAGAATTACGATAACAAAATCATCACTTCAGATATAAACACAAACCAGGTTGAGACATTCAAAGGTAAAAATTCTGTTGACGCCTTACAGCAATTTGGTGTAGTAAATAATTTAGGATGGAGTGATAACCAAGGAGAGTCTTTGACTCCCGCAGAGGGCTTTGAAGGAGCAACTTTCCCTCCTACCGGCTGGGATACAACTATTGTTGCGGGTCCAACAACATCACAGCAATGGAGCAGAGTTACAAATACCTTAACATTTGTTGGCGGATACGGTCTAAGCCAGTCAGCTGCAAAATTTAATTTTTACGGTACCTCATCCGGTTCAATTCAGGAACTATCCTCACCGGTGTTTACTCCTTCGGTTGCCGGAGAAGTTCTGATGTTTGACTATGCCAGCTGCCCATATGGCAGTTTTGCACCTGATACACTGATAGTAATGACTTCTACAGACGGTGGCTCTTCTTTCACTGAGCTTTTAAAAATGTGGACGGACACTAACACGACCGGATCTGTACCTTCGGCGAATTGGATGGGAACAGTGTTCAAATCAACCTCTTCATTCACACCAACTGATGCCAGCTGGGCATGCAAGAAGCTTCCGCTTCCTGTTGGGACAAACGTTGTGAAGTTCAGGACAGTATCCGGTTTCGGAAACAACCTGTACATTGATAATATTTTGACTTTCGTACCGCGCCCGGCGTTATCCGGAACATATACGATTAATCCGGGCGGATCTTCAACAATGCCGAACTTTCAGTCATTTGAAACTTTCAGGGATTCTATTAATCAGCGCGGCGTAAGCGGTGCAGTTACAGTTAATGTTACTGCAGGCACTTATGCTCAAAGACTGGCCCTCTGCAATACTGTAGGTACAACTGCAGCCAATACATTGACTATTAACGGGAATACCGCAACTTTGAGCCCAATTGGCAATCAAAACACAACTGACTATGCTTTGTTGATCAGCGGAGTTGATTATGTTACAGTAACAGGTTTGAACATCACAAGCGGCGGGACTTTCTTATACAACAGAATTGAACGCGGATACTTGATGACTCCCGCAGGGCCTAAGGGTATTACAAATTGCACAATCCAGAACGCAACTGTCAATCTGAATGATGGTGACACAGTAGCTTCTGCCTCAACCGGAGTTTCGGTACTTGGTGCAACAATGGGATATCCTTCTGTTGCTATTAATAATGTAACAGTCCAGGGGATGACATTTAATTCGTGTGATAGAGGTGTTGGAGTGTTCAATACGATCTCTACAGTAGGTACACTTACAAATATGCCAAACCCTCCGTTCAATAATTTTACAGTGAATGCATGCAATTTTGGAACCGGCAGCGCTATTGGCGGCAATATGACAACGGCAAGCTGTATCAATGTGATTCTTTCGGGATGCACAAACTCAACGATCTCTAATAATAATGTTGATTCTACATTCCTCAGGAATACACTATCAACAGGCGGCATACAGGGTTTTGTTATGCAGGTATCTTCCGGAAATGTTTTTAATAACAGGATAAAATATCTTGCCACTACGAATCCAACATCAGCAACGGTAATGAATATTGGTATTAGTTCCGGTCCAATCAGCGGCGGTACAGTGAACATTTTTAACAATACTATTACAAATATGGTCAGCGCATACACTGGTGCTACTGTTCAGAATTTCCAGTTAAAAGGGATCCAGGTAACTAATTTTGTTGGAGGTGCCGTGCCAACAACAACTAATGTTTTATATAACAACACAATTGTATTAAATAGTACGGCTCCCGTAACCTTTTCATCTTCATGTGTGTGGTCATTCCCGTCAGGTCTTCCGGTTTATTTCGGGAATAACATATTTATCAATAAGATTTCAACCACTGCACTTCCTTCGAGGAGTTATTGCGTTGTTGATTCTAACTTAACAAGGCTTTTGGTCGGGCAGTACAATAACCTGTACTTCAGCGGAGTCAACGGCGCAATTGCGAAGTTAGGACAGGGACTTACTGCTTTTATTGATACAGTATTTTCACAATACAAGATAAACTCAGGATTTGATACAAATTCAGTATCGGGCAATGTTACTTTCCTTGATCAAACATTGCTTTCTATAGATACAAATGCTGCTGCAAACTGGGTTATTAACGGAAAAGGTCTTCCCCTTCCTAATGTTAATGCGGATATAAGAGGAAGGGCCAGAAGTACAACTCTCAGCGGCGGCGCAACGGATCTTGGAGCATATGAAGTAGGCATGGTAGCTTCTCCTCCGGCTGCAACTGAAATCTTCACAGTTGGATCTGCACCAATCGGCGCAGGCGATGTAACAGCTTACACTCAATTTGGTGATACCCTGGGATTCATCAGCTGGGGCGCAGGATGGACAACATATCCAACCTCTGTTATACTGAAAAGATTCTCCGGCATGTACCCTGTCGCAGATGGTCTGCCCAAACGCGGTAATGTTTGGGATTCATTGACAGCAACAGGTTCTCCGGTTGCTGGTCCTGGATTCTATTCTTACACTGCTAAATTCGGATTTAACCATATTGGTACAACCGGTTCGATGGATACTTTGAGGCTTGCAAGAAAAGTACTCGGATCATGGGTAGTGTATTTTGATGATGTTCCAAACGTTCCCGGAAGGAAAATAACTGCAGACAGTCTGAATGTATTTGGACAATATGCACTTACGGGCAAAGATAACCTTGTTGGAATATCAAATAATACCGGAATTCCGCTGGTTTTTGCTTTGCATCAAAACTATCCGAATCCGTTCAATCCGTCAACTTCAATTCAATTTGATCTGCCGCGCGATACCAGGGTAACATTAAGGATATATGATATTACCGGGCGTCTTGTGGCTACTTTGTTCAATAATGAATTGAAAACTGCCGGATACTACAGTGTAATGTTCAATGCAAATTCTTATGCAAGCGGTGTTTACTTCTATAAGATCGAAGCTGGTCCAAATGTAGTTTCAAAGAAGATGGTCTTAGTTAAATAGTTCAGCATCATATTTAATCTCCAAAACCCGGAATAGCAGTATTCCGGGTTTTTTATTTTCATTATCTCTCCGGTGCGGCTTCAGAATGTGTCTTTCGGATTCGTTTCAGCTATCAATTCCATAATGATTTAGATTCCCCTAAAAGCATCTCTATTATCCAGATTCTCCTACTCCATTTATGCAATGTAAGTAAGTTTTAAAAGTGTTAAGTTTGTAATGATAATATCTATTTTCATATGATTAATATCAATCTTTTTCAGCCAAATTCTTACGATATTTGTGTAAAGCAATTTAGATTAGTGCTTAATAAACAAATACTTATGTCAAATATCAAAAAATTAAACAAAATAAACTAGTCAGAGGTGAATGATGAGTGACAAAAATTTTAACGCATACCAAATGGCTCAGACCCAGTTTGATAAAGTAGCAGATATTTTATCACTGGATGACGCTACGCGCCAGCTTTTGCGCGAGCCTTTACGTGAATACCATTTCAGTATTCCAATAAAAATGGATGATGGTACAACAAAAGTATTTAAAGGATTCCGTGTCCAGCATAATGATGCTGTTGGACCGAGCAAAGGCGGTATAAGGTTTCACCCAATGGAAACCATAGATACTGTTAGGGCGCTCGCCATGTGGATGACATGGAAATGCGCAGTTGTCGGTATTCCGCTTGGCGGCGGCAAAGGAGGAGTTATTTGTGACCCGCACAATCTAAGTATGAGAGAGCAGGAATC
Source organism: Ignavibacteria bacterium (assembly GCA_030835005.1). Lineage (GTDB taxonomy): Bacteria > Bacteroidota > Ignavibacteria > Tepidaquicellales > OLB5 > OLB5. The sequence continues at coordinate 8,396 of JAUQWT010000055.1, forward strand.
TATCTGCCGCGGATGGGTTAGACAGCTGGCAAAAAATGTTGGCCCCATTAATGATGTACCGGCGCCTGATGTTATGACTAATGCCCAGCATATGCTTTGGATGCTTGATGAATTTGAAGTGATCCACGGCGGCAAACACCCTGGCTTCATTACAGGTAAACCTGTTGGCATGGGAGGATCACTTGGCAGAACTGAAGCAACAGGATACGGCGTAATTTACACCTTAAGAGAATCACTTGTCAAACTCGGAATTGATATAAAGAAGACCACAGCCAGCTTCCAGGGCTTTGGTAATGTATCACAATATGCTCTTCAGCTCTATACTCAGCTTGGCGGAAAGGCCATCTGCGTTTCATGCTGGGATCAGAAAGATCAGACATCTTATACGTACAAAAAAGAATCCGGAATCACTTTCGAAGAACTCATGAAGATCACAGACAAATTCGGTGGAATTGATAAAGAAGCTGCCAAGAAACTTGGCTTTGAAATACTTCCGGGCGATGTATGGATAGAGCAAAAAGTTGATATCCTGATACCTGCTGCTATAGAGAACCAGGTTAGAGGCGATAATGCCGTAAAGATAGCCGATACCGTAAAAGTTCTGGCAGAAGGCGCAAACGGCCCTACTACCCCTGAAGCAGACAAGATACTGAAAGAAAAGGGAATATTCGTGATCCCAGATTTCCTGGCAAATGCTGGCGGGGTTACTTGCAGCTATTTTGAACAGGTGCAGTCAAACATGAATTATTTCTGGACAAAGGAAGAAGTCCTTACGAAACTTGATAACATCATGTCCAGTGCATTTGATTCAGTTTACGATACATCAATAAAGAATAAACTTTACATGCGCGATGCAGCTTATGTTATATCTATCAGCCGGGTTGCCCATGCTTGTAAAGATAGAGGCTGGCTGTAAATCATAATTTGAAATGTTGCTTCAGCAGCCGGAAACTTATGCCGGCTGCTTTTGTTATCTTTATACTGTTTTTTTAGATCAACCCGAATTCTCGTTTTTCATAAAATGCTGTAAAAGGAAACTAATATGCCGGATAGACCACAACCAATAGAACATCTTGTAAAAGAGCTTGAAGAACGGGCAAAAGAACTTAATTGCCTTTATAAGATCGAAGACACATTAAATCATTCTGATATATCTCTGGAAGATGCTTTCAATGTTGTAATAGATGCTATCCCGCCGGGCTGGCAATTTCCTGCAATCACAAAAGCGAAGCTTGATTATAAAGGATTGGTTTATAAGTCTGAAGGGTATAAAGATTCTCCCTGGTTCCTTAAGTCTGATATAAGAATAAGCGAAGAGACTGTTGGCACCATAACAGTTAATTATTCCGAACCTACAAGAGAGTATGATGAAGGCCCTTTCTTAAAAGAAGAAAGAAAACTACTTAATACTATTGCAGAGAGGTTAAGCCATTTCATACTGCATAAAGATACATACTCATTCATTCATGACCTGGAAGCGATTCGGGGGATCTCCGGCGGAGAAATAAAGCACAAATGGCAGGTAATTCTGGATATGCTTAGAAAAACCGATAAGCCGCTGTTCAATACAATTATCCGTAAACTATTGCATAACTTGTGCTGGCAGGAAAACAGAGAAGCGCAGGAACTCCTCAAGGAAGCCGGCGTTGAACATGAAACATCAGACCTCTCGGAAGAGGCCTATGATGAAAACAAACCGATTAAGAAAAAGTCGCTAGATAACGAAGAGTTTGTTGAATCAGTATTGCGTCTTGCAGATGAAAACCTGAGCGATGATGAAATACTGGCTAAACTGCAAAAATGGATCTATGATGATAAATGCAGCGGGCTTGTAAAAACTGTCGAGACACTTGAAACTCCGCTGAATGAGATCGCAGAAGCCCTCAGAAAATATTATCCCCTTCTTTCAAACGGAGAACTTTCACCATCTATAGAGAAGGGCCTGAAAGTATCACTGCTAAGGAGATTTTTTACAGACCAGACCGAGTTCATTTCGATCGCAAAGGATTTTGTTGAAATAAAAGATTTTTACGAGCTTACAGATAAAATAATATTACCTTCAAAAAGCTATGGTAAATTAGGCGGCAAAAGCGCAGGAATGTTTCTTGCTTCAAAAATAATTGCGAAAAGGGCACGAGAATCAGAACTGTTCAAGAATATCAGAATTCCGAAAACATGGTTCATTCCATCAGACGGAATATTGCATTTCCTTCACTACAATGAGCTTGAAGAAGTAATCGAGCAGAAATACAAAGAGATCGAAGAGATCCGAAGAGAGTATCCTCATATTGTGCAGATATTCAAGAATTCAGATTTTTCGCCTGATTTCATTAACGGAGTATCCGTTGCGCTGGATGACTTTGGCGAGAAACCGCTTGTTGTAAGAAGCTCAAGCCTGCTTGAGGATAAGTTCGGAGCAGCGTTTTCAGGCAAGTACAAAAGTCTCTTCCTTGCAAACCAGGGGTCCAAAAACGAAAGACTCACTGCCCTGCTTGATGCAATTTCTGAAGTATATGCATCTACGTTTGGACCAGACCCGATTGAATACCGCGCTGAGAGAAATCTTCTTGATTTCCATGAAGAAATGGGAATAATGATACAGGAAGTTGTGGGAGTGAAAGTTGGCAAGTATTATCTGCCTTCTTATGCGGGTGTTGCTTTCAGCAATAATGAATTCCGCTGGTCTCCAAGGATAAAAAGAGAAGACGGGCTTGTAAGGCTTGTACCGGGGCTTGGAACAAGAGCCGTTGACAGGTTTATTGATGATTACCCGATACTGATAGCCCCCGGGCAGCCCAATTTAAGAGTGAATGTCTCGCTTCACGATAAGATGAAATACACGCCTCAGAATATCGATGTCATAAATCTTGAGTCCAATGAATTTGAATCACAGAAAGTAGAACAGGTAATAAAAGAAACCGGAAGTGATTATCCAAATATCAGAAACCTGATATCGATAATAAAAGATAATCACATTACCCAGCCTTTTGGATTCAATACTGACTATGAAAACGATCATGTAATTGTTACGTTTGAAGGCCTGTTCCAGAATGGGTCTTTTATCAGTCAGATCAAAGAGCTTCTGAATACTTTGCAGCGCGGAACACAGAATCCGGTGGATATTGAGTTTGCTTCAGACGGCAAGGATTTCTATATTCTGCAATGCAGGTCTCAGACAAAATCGAAGGAAATTCAACCCGACCCGATACCTAGGGATATACCTGCAAAGAAGATCATATTTACTGCAAACAAATATGTTTCAAACGGCAAAGTTCCAGAGATATCTCATATCGTTTATGTCGATCCGAAAAGTTATTACAACCTTTCCTCAAGAGAAGAGCTTGTGGAAGTTGGCAGGGCTGTCAGTAAGCTTAATAAGATACTGCCGAAGAGAAAATTTATATTGATCGGCCCCGGAAGATGGGGAAGCCGCGGCGATATAAAGCTCGGAGTGAACGTAACGTATTCTGATATTAATAATACTGCAATGCTTATTGAAGTCGCAAAGCAAATAGGCAATTATACTCCCGACCTCTCTTTTGGAACACATTTTTTCCAGGATCTTGTGGAAGCTTCCATCAGGTATCTGCCGCTTTACCCGGATGATGATGGCACAGTGTTCAACGAGGTATTCTTCAGGAAATCTAATAACATACTTGAGCATCTTCTGCCTGAATACAAACACCTTGATGAAACTGTTAAGGTAATTGATGTTACTGCAGTAACAGACGGAAATATACTTAAAGTACTGATTAATGCAGAGCTTGAAGAAGCAGTTGCATTCATTAACGAACCAACAAGCGTAAGTACAAAAGAAATTGATACAGGTGAATATGTTGAGTGGCAGCCGAGCAACTACTGGCAATGGCGATACAGGATGGCTGAGAAGATAGCCTCACTTATTCCATCCGAAAAATTCGGCGTAAAAGCGTTGTATATTTTCGGCAGCTCAAAGAATGCAAATGCAGGACCCGGAAGCGATATTGACCTTTTGATTCATATTGATGACAGCACTGCTGATATTGAAAAACTTGACTTATGGTTTGATGGGTGGAGTAAGTGCCTTGCTGAATTGAACTATTTAAAGACCGGCTACGAGTCCGACGGGCTTCTAGATCTGCATTATATCACAGATGAAGACATTGAAAAGCGGACGAGCTTTGCAAGTAAAATAGGGGCAATAACTGATCCGGCAAAACAGCTTAGGCTGGGAAGATCTGAGCTTACATAAGTTCTCTCGTGGCGCTCTCTGGCTTGTTTGTATCAAATGAAACAATTGCAAGCCTGTCTCCTTCATAGGAAGCATTGTAGCAGTATGTGCTGCCTATTTTATCCATCCACATGCCTGATATTTCAGAAGACTCATGAATATGCCCATGCATAGTGATGAGCGGCTGATTCTTTTCGATAAATCTCCTTATTGCAATACTCCCAACGTGACTCTGGACAGATTTCCCGGTTATATCTTTGCTGTAGATTAAATCCAGCGCTGTATCACTGGGAGGAGAGTGAAATAAAAATAAACTCTTGCTTAAATCTGTTTCATCTTCTGTCAATCTTTTTAGGTCATCTGCAAGGGTTATGTATTTAACTAAGTTGGCAGCTACCTCAAATGTACGGATTCCATCTTCGGGAGAAACTGAATCTCTTGGCACGTATCTTGAAATATCATATTTTTCCCAATCTTTAAGCAAGAATGGTGTTGGCGGGACATAAGAATAACCAAAAACCGGATTCCCGCATATCAGGACTTTCTTCTCATTAATATAACTTAAGAGTTCTTTTTTCTCCAGCTCACAAATGTACTGCTCATTTACGCGCGGATCATCATTGCCTAATATTACTGAAACTACCGGGTACTCTTCTTCCAGTTTAAGTTTTAGCGCAGCAAGATGAGGTTCAAGAAACTCTGTGATGAACTCCACTGTATCATAAGCATAAAAATTAGGCAAAAGATCACCGCCCAAAAAAACAGCAGCTGGTTTCCGTTCTTCTATTATTTTGAATAATTTCTCGTAATGGCTTGCATTACCATGCAAATCGGATAAAAATAGGCAGCGCATAAGTACTTCCCTAACTAACGTACGGACAAGCGGCTGTATGTCCGGGTTTCTTCTCTTCAAGCGGAGGAATTGCGTTTGCGCATTCCGGCTTAACTATCGGGCATCTTGTCCTGAAACCGCATCCGCTTGGCTTACTTAGCGGAGTCGGCACATCACCTTTGAGAATTACCCTTTCCTTATTCCGGAAATTCGGATTAGGAAGCGGTACTGCAGATAGAAGAGCCTTGCTGTATGGATGGATAGGATGGTGATACACTTCTTTGCCGTCACCTACTTCAACTATGCTGCCAAGGTACATAACTGCTATTCTGGAACTGATATGCTCAACAACCGAAAGGTCGTGCGCAATAAACAGTATTGTCAGATCAAATTCCTTCTGCAATTCCTGCATCAGGTTTATTACCTGCGCCTGTATAGATACATCAAGAGCAGAAACTGGCTCATCTGCTATAATTATTTTGGGATTTGTTGCAAGCGCCCGTGCTATGCCGATCCTCTGCCTTTGGCCTCCTGAAAATTCATGCGGATACCTTTTTGACTGTTCTGCCTGAAGTCCCACTTTATCCAGCAGCCAGGATATCTTTTCCAATCTTTCCTTTTTCGGCATCTGCGTATGGTACAGCATTGGCTCTTCGATGATCTGCCCGACAGTTAATCTTGCGTTTAAAGAAGAATACGGATCCTGGAATATCATCTGTATGAGGCCGCGGTATTTGCGGATATCATTCCTTGAAAGCTTGAGCAATTCAGTTTCGCCGTCTTCTGTCTTCAGGCAAACCTGGCCCGTAATATTCACATCAGGAGAGGAAAATCTAAGAATATTGATTATTGCTTTACCTACTGTTGATTTCCCGCAGCCGGATTCCCCTACAAGACCCAGAGTTTCGCCCTGCTTAAGATCGAAACTTATGCCATCCACAGCTTTTACTTCTGCAACCTTGCCAAGAAACAATCCCCCGTGAACAGGAAACTTCACTCTCAGGTCTCTGACTTCAAGTATATTCTCTTTATTCATGTTTAATATCCATTAAATGACAGCGTACTTGCCTTCCGGGCGCAACTTCCCTCAGCTCCGGTTCTTCAAGCCAGCACTTATCCAGTACTTCTGTGCACCTTGTGCAGAATTTGCATCCTTTGGGAAGTTCAAGTATATGAGGAATAATTCCGGGAATTGCCTTTAACTTCCCCTGATGCTCTTTGTACGGGTCAGGTAATGACTGCAGTAATCCTCTCGTGTATGGATGCTTAGGGTCATTGAAGATACTGAAAACATCTCCAACTTCCTGAATCTTGCCTCCATACATAACTATAACTCTGTCACACATTTCGGCAACTATACCAAGATTGTGTGTTATAAGCACAATTGCGGCATCTTCTCTTTGTTTCTTGATCTTCACCATTAGGTTAAGTATCTGCGCCTGTATTGTCACATCAAGTGCAGTAGTTGGCTCATCAGCAATAAGCAGTGACGGGTTGCACGCAAGTGCCATGGCTATCATAACACGCTGTCTCATTCCGCCGCTGAACTGGTGAGGATAGTCTTTCATCCGCTTTTCAGCATCGGGTATACCGACGGCTTCCATCATTTCTATGGCTTTTTTTTTGGCTTCATCATTAGTTATTTCTTCGTGAGTAAGAATTACTTCAGTGATCTGCTCGCCAATTTTCATTACGGGATTAAGGGAAGTCATTGGCTCCTGGAATATCATTGCAATTTCAAATCCGCGGTACTTCTTCATTTCTTCATAAGAAAGCTTCAGCATATCTACTCCCTTAAACAGAACTTCACCGCCAACGATCTTTCCCGGCGGGTCAGGAATAAGCCTTGTCATAGAATAAGCTGTTACGGATTTTCCTGAACCTGACTCACCCACTATTCCCAAAACCTCGCCCTCATAAATATCAAAACTAACATCATCTACTGCTTTGGCGGGGAACTTGCCTTTGAGCTTCTTATCTTCATCATAGAATTTCTTCAGGAAGCCTTCCTGAGTATATTTTTCTTCGGCAAGAAGCTGCTTATCGGTAGCTTCAATAAAAAAATAAGTTCTCAGATTCTTGACTTCTACCAGTTTTTTCATCGTTTACCTCAATCTGGAATATACTTTCGGATCAAAAGCTTCACGAATAGCTTCGCCGATAAAAACAATTGCAATAAGTGTCAGAAACATTATAGATAAAGGCGCTGCAACAAGCCACCAGTTCTCGATGTTCGTCATACCCTGTCTCATTAACTGCCCCCAGCTTGGGGTTGGAGGCGGCAGCCCGAAACCAAGAAAATCCAGCGATACCATAATACCTATATCAGCAACAATCGCAAACGGTGCAAACGATATGATCGGAGTAAGCGAATTTGGCAGAACATGTTTGAAAATGATAGTACTGTTCCTGGCGCCAAGAGAAACCGCAGCAGAAACATAGTCTCTTGCTTTTTCTCTGTAGAATTCACCTCTTACATAATACGTTATACCCATCCATCCAAAAATTGTTAAGATCAAAACCAGCAGAAAGAAATTCGGCTGAAGAATTGAGCTCACGATTATCATAACATACAAAAAAGGCAGTGTACTCCATATTTCGATCAGCCTCTGCCCGAAAATATCAAGCTTACCTCCAAAAAATCCAAGCAATGCTCCGATCGTGACACCGATCATATACGAAAACAATGTAACTATCAGGGCAAACGAAATTGAGATATTAAAACCAAATGCGATCCTTGAAAATACATCTCTTGCCCTGTCATCTGTTCCTAATATATGTTTTACATTAGGCGGATGCGGTGGTGAACCTGAGATCTCATCAAGCAGATTCTCGTTAGGTCCGTATGGATAAATAGGCATTAAGACCCAGTTATCACTGTTATCGCCTCTGAACTGTTCCTTTAACTGCCTGTAATTGGTTTCTCCATGCCTTTCCTGCCCGAACACTGAGGCCTCATAAATACCGCTCTTAAAGATCGGGAAGTAATATTCGCCGTTATACTTAACGATCAACGCTGCATTGTTAATAAACAGCGGCAGAAGAAACGATACTGCATACATTATGATCAGCGCAACAAAGGCGTAATATCCTCTTTTGATCGACCTGAATTTGCGCCATCTTTTCCTGAAAATG
>JAUQWT010000397.1 GCA_030835005.1 Ignavibacteria bacterium
TGACGTGAAAATGAAAAAAGGCTCAGCCACCGGAAATGCCGGAGGCCACAGGAAGATATCACTTTCGGACTTTTTCGGAGTAAAGGATGCTTATGCTTACGATGATATGAGTTTCGGCGCATTTTTTGTATGGCGGCCGTCACCGAATCTTGCAGTCGGACTTTCGGTAACAGAGCCTGAGCCGACTTACGTTCCGTATTCAAACGGACAGTGGCTGTATACCGATGCAGGCTGGTATTTCAGGGCAGCTACTCCATACGAAGAAACAGTGCACCATTACGGCAGGTGGGTTTATTCACCCGCACTCGGCTGGATATGGGTACCTGGAAGGGTTAGGTCACCTGCATGGGTGGATTGGCGTGAGGATGATTCTTATATAGCATGGGCGCCGGTTCCGCCTAGTGTTTACATTGTCAATAATGTTGTTATAGTTCCCCCTATTTACGAGGAAAGGTACATTGTAGTAGAAAGAAGGCATTTTTGCGAGCCATACATTTATAAGTATCATCATAAGGGCAATAAATACCGTATCACTGAGTGGCATAGGCCGGATGGTATAGTTGTGGTTGATAATATGGTTCAGAACCATGGGCCTGATATAGTCAGAATTCAGAACACCATCGGAAGGAATATCAGCCCCGTCAGTATTCATAGTGTTAAGGACGTAAGGGATGTTAAGTATTCCGATAAAGAGATCAGTGTTTACAGCCCCGATTTCAAGAAAGTGAAAACCGAAAAGAAGCTCAATTCGTCTTTCACAAAGCCCGGTAAGTACGATTCATACAGGCAGTACAGCGGTAAGAACAATGAATCGGGTGATAACAGGAGAAATGATAAGTCTGACTCCCGCGGCTCTGGAAATGAAAACAGGTCAAATGACAAATCAGGTAAAGATAATAACAGCAAGAACTATGACAAAGGAAATAAGGATAACGGTTCTAAGAACTATAATGATAACAAATCCAAAGGCAAACAGAGAATTGGCGATGACAGCAACATGAAAGATGGCGGCAAGAACCGTGAAAAAAATAACGATAAGGGCAGGAACAAAAACGATAACAATGTAAAGCAAAAAAGTGATGATAATAACAATAAAGGCGGAAAGGATAAACAAAAAGGGAACAAGAAATTCCGCAATGATTACAAGAGCAAGGATAATCAAAAGAATTACAACAAGGATAACAGCGGAAAATCAAAGAACGATAACAGCAAGAAAAGATCCGACGGAAATCTAAAACAGAAAGGGAACAACAAGCAGCAGAAGAATGATTATAGAAATGGAAACGATAAGCAAAGAGGGAACGATAAACAGCGGCAGTATGATACCAGAAAAAAAAGTGATAAGCAAAACAGCGAGAATAAACAGAAAAACAGCAGCAGACAAAAAAGCAGCGAGAAACAAAAAGGAAAGAATAAATAAACCGTGATCAAAGTGATCAACTGGAATTTTTGAAAACAAAAAAGAAAAACTATGAAAAAGCAATTGTATATGAAATTATTTATCCCTTTGATCTTAATAGCACTACTTGCATCCATAAACGGATGTAAAGAAGATGCAATAGCTCCGCAGGGCGATAATGTTGACCTGAGCATTAAAAGCACAAGGGATTCAACCGATGCATCAGTATTGCAGCTTGATACTGTAAAACTGCTTGTATCCGACATTAAGCTTAACGTAAGCAACAGCAATCAGGACTCGACCAATTTCAAAGTCGGGCCGTATGTTTTATATCTAAACTGGGCGCCGATACTTCAGGTAGTAACTTCAACATATATTCCGCCCGGAACCTATGATAAGGTAAGGTTCATGGTGCATAAGCTTAATGATAACGAGCCTGTTCCTGATCCTGACTTCGCAGACGTGAACGGAAGGTATTCAGTTGTTGTAAAAGGAAGCTTTAACGATAGTGCATTTGTATTTAAATCCGATAAGTCTGCACATCAGAAACTTACTTTCCCGGGTTCGCTTATTGTAAGCTCAACAGGATACTCAAACATAACACTGCAGATAGATCCTTATATATGGTTCTATGTTAACGGATTATTTATAGATCCCAGGGATCCGGTTAACAAAGTAATTATTGAAAACAATATAAAAGATAATATTAACGCAAATTTCAAGATTTTTGTGGATAATGACCGAAACGGTCAGCCTGATTAGTTGATTTTTTGTTATATTTGAGCGGGGGAATACTTAAATTCCCCTGCTTTTAAAATCAAATTAGAAATCAGGCATATTATTATGAAAAGGCTTTTTGCAGCATTTTTGCTGACTGCTCTAATTGCAGCCGGCTGTGGTGATGACACCACAAATCCGGGCGGCCCTTCGGGTCCGGCTTCAGATCTTACCCGAAGCGGTAAGTTCATATCCTTCACTTCAAACCTCAACGGAAATTACGATGTTTTTCTTGCGCAGGTAAATTCTTCAGGTGTTTTGGATACAGCGAACCTTGTTTATTCTACAAATCCGTTTAACCTGACAGCAGCAAATACATCTGACGATAAGCAGTCAAACTGGTCACCCGATGGACGGGTGCTTGTTTTTTCCAGGGTGAGCGGAGGCGCACAGGAAGTTTGGGCATTTTTCTTTAATGCCAACGGAAGCATTGACAGCACTTTAAATGAAAACCCGAGAAGGCTTTTTTCATCTTCAGGCAACTGGGATAATAATCCATCCTTTTCTCCTTCTGGTACCAATCTGATATGGGACAGAAGAGAAGATAACAACAGCCCAAACGGAGTTGATACAGCCGATACGCGCGATCTTTATATTGGCGATGTTACAGGTACAGGGAATTCATTCCAGGTTTCCGATACAAGGCCAGTTGGTGCTACTACGACCGATGAATATAATCCTAAATGGTCTCCAAGGATATCGGTCCGCAGAATTGCATATGAATACCAGTCTTCGGCTACCTCAACTGATCATGATGTATATGTAATTGACCCGTTCGACCCTCCGAACAATGTGAATTTCTATAATCCGAATAATTCCGGTTATCCTGCATGGGCACCTGAGTGCAACAGGATAATTTTTGAATCTGATAAAACTTCCGGCAATTACTGGAAGATCTCCGTTTTGCCTTATCCGGCCTCAGGTAATCCTGTTGATATAGTTGATGAGGTGAATGTTAACTCAAGGTATCCAACCTGGCTGCCCAACGGCGGTCTTCTTGCTTACATCAGGTTCAGCGGAAATAACGGTAATATCTATATTGTATCGTCTTCCGGCGGAAGTTCAATCAAGCTACTCAGCGGGCAGTTTGAAAGTTTTAACAATCTTTGGCCTGCATGGTAATACTGAAAATTTGAGAACTAAATTCAAACTAATCTAAAGGAGAATTAGAATGAAGAAATCAGGTATTTTATTCACTGCTTTGATCCTCTTTGCTTTCATAGGCGCTGCATATTCGCAGGTCAGTTTTTCAATCGGACCAACTGTTGGAGTAACTATTCCATCAGGTGATTATTCCGGAACAACCGTTGATTATTATAACGGTGCAAAATACGGGCTCGGCAGCGGAGTTAATTTCGGAGT
>JAUQWT010000398.1 GCA_030835005.1 Ignavibacteria bacterium
TTAAAATTCCTCTGTTTTTGTTAATTTATCTACAAATATAGCTATAATTTAAAGTCTTATCAATTTAAAGTAGATTGCATAAAAAAGCCTGCTTATTTACAAGCTGGCCCCACGGTTTGTTGTTTGTGAACTTGGAGACAAAATAGGCATCCTCTGCTACTGTATTATAGCGAATATAGTTTGTAGTTTCACGAGTATTTCTAAATCCAATTGTTTTATGACAACTGGCTCTTCTTGGCTTGGGTCTTCCAGATCGGGGTTGCCTCCGGTCAATATCCACATGTACTCTACTTTTCGGTTCCATCATTGTTATAGTTTTCAGAAAGTTCTTTTAACAAATTCTCTAAATACTGAGTAAATGAATTCGCATCAATATCAGGTTGATCGTTATCAGAGTATAACCTATCATGCTGCCAAAACATTACATTACACTTTTCGCCATCCTGTGAAAGACTTTTCAGATTCAAACAATTATGATTTCCCATGCCATCGGGATACATTGGCAAATAATAAGCTGGCATAGGGTTTCCAGCCTCTTTTGTTTCAAAAATATAATTTTCAAACAAGTCTTCTGCCGGTTCCTCATCTTTAATACCATAGAGATATTGACACAATATATCTGCTCCGCTGGAAACAGATAAAAATGCTTTAAAATCATTAGGCAATTTATATAATAATTCTTTCTCGAGATTCTCAATTTTACTTATAGAAATACCCTCATTCAATTCACATACAGATTTATCATATTTTTTCAACTCATAGATTATATCTAACAAATTCATGATTGTTATATTTTAGATTCCCCCATTGTTGGTGTTTGTTGAGTCCAGATCTTATCTGGATGAAATCCCATTTGCGGGATCACCAAGAACGCAGGGAATATCTGTAAATTTTCTTCGCGTATCATTTTATGATACTTTTTCATTTTATCAGTAATGAAGTTCAGAAAAAAACAAAAGGGTAAGGTAAAATATTTATATTTACATTTTAATTAAATCAAGAGCCTTTTGAAAAAATTTACTCAAATTAGACTTGCATATGCTATAATCATATGTTATATTCCAAATGTTATGCTTAAAGCATATACGTGTCTCGGAAATTCTCGCTTGAGAAAAATATTGCTTTTGAGACTTTTTGCGATTCCGTGCTGTAATCGCCAGTCTCGCGTCTCATTTCAAAAAAAAATCGTTCACAAATGAGAATTCTCACGCGTAACGTGGAAATGAATGTGCTGATCTGAGCCAGAAGTGCCGGACTAATTGCGAAAAATCGTCGCAATCACCAAAAACCTGTCCGGAACATTAAATAAAATTGCCTAAACTGCCGGATAGTTCAGCCCCGGAAGTGGCTCATTCTAAGCAGTTCGATGTTAGAAAGAAATGTATTTATCCCCCCTTTGATTCTGAAAAGGGGGGACGAGATTCTGCCGGCAAGACTGGTGATGATTAATTCTATAACTGTATGTTAGTTAAATCATAGTTGGGGGTTTTGCTTTTGATAATCTCCGTGTTCGACGCCTTTCGCCCACTAGCGGGCGGTAGAATCTTTCTGCGCTTTTTGCAGTCCCGCGCTTCTGCTTAGCGGGATGATTTTGATTCTAACTTCTCTTTCAGTTGTGATGATGGCCGAACAGAATATTCAAAATCCACATGATGATCAAAAATAAAACAGGAATATACCATAACTTAACGCCTGCAGGTTTTAATACAATTTTTTTCCTGCGGAGGCTTAGAAAGAAAATATAAATGTAAACAAATCCGAATACCAAATAGAAAACAAGTCCAAGCGGATTGTAGTAAAATGACTGCGCAATATAAAAGTCCGTTATACACGAAAACACTCTTCCCATTCCGCACATAGGGCAAGGCACATCGGTAAAAGTATAAAGCGGGCAGCCGTTAACACTGGGGATGTGAAGTACATCAGTGAAGAAGTGTTCAAGGGGATTTAAGTAAACGTTAAACAGTCCAACAGCAGCAATTATGATAAGAAGCCATATTGTATTCCGTACAGATGACACCGAAGCAGGTTCAACAGAAAAATATTTATTACTTTGCAGCATTACTTAGCGGCATTGCGGCGTTTTATGAATATGCCTGCTGCAAGCACACCGCCAAGCGGCCCGAAAATACAATGAGAGACAATTCGTGCGAACATTTCAACACCAATCATTATAAAACTGAAACCCTGTCGGTTGTACTCATCAAAAACCGTTTGGAGCATCCTTTCGCTCTCAGGCGGAATGTTAAAGCCGTATTCCTGCGTCATTTTATAAACAAGCTCAACCGGATTCTGCTTAGATACCATAATGATTAGAGTTGATAAAATTACGTAAAGGATGGCTGAGATAATTCCCGAAAGCAGGCCTATCA
>JAUQWT010000399.1 GCA_030835005.1 Ignavibacteria bacterium
TCCCGACAGCCTTATGCAGAAAATTGCATTTGAGATGAACCTCGCAGAAACTGCATTTGTGCTGAAGGAAAAAGATTCCGAAAGCTACAGCCTGCGCTGGATGACACCCGTAAGCGAAGTTGATCTTTGCGGACATGCTACACTTGCAAGTTCACATATTATGTGGCAAAAGGGAATATGCAGTACGGATAAGCCTATTCGTTTTAACACGCGGAGCGGTGAGCTGATTGCAGATTATTACAAAGGTGAAATTGGACTCAACTTCCCTGCAATCACTGAGAAAGTTATCGATTATCCCAAGGAGCTTATTACAGCAATCGGGGGAATAACCCCAAAATACGTTGGAATGACTAAATGGAATTATCTGGTGGAAGTCGATAGTGAAGAAGCTGTCCGCAGCTTAAAGCCGGATTTCAACGTAATGCTTACTCTGCCCGGGTGGGGAACCATCATTACCGCCAAAGCGGATATGCCGGGATATGATTTCGTTTCGCGCTTTTTTGCACCTGAAAAAGGTATTCAGGAAGATCCCGTAACAGGCTCAGCGCACTGCGCACTGGGTCCGTATTGGCAAAAACGCCTTGGTAAAGATTCATTCATAGCCTACCAGGCATCGGAGCGCGGGGGAACGGTTGGAGTTAAAGTAAATGGTGATAGAGTTATGCTTACGGGGCAAGCGGTTACGGTAATCGAAGGTGAAATTAGTGTGTAGTATATTAGAATCATTTTCCAGAACTCATTTGTTTACCTGATCAGTTATACCAATAGGAAGACATTACTTTTTTAAAAAATTTTGTGTATCAACTGGTGGCATGTAAATTTTTTCAAAAATAGTACCCGATAATTTCACAAACATTATACCGCGAGATGTTGCTATAGAAGTCCCAAATAATTTCTCAATTAAATCTTGTGGAACAAAGGTTTTACCTCCTGTTTTTTTTATTACTCTCAGATAATTCTTAAATTCAAATTCAATTTCTGTTTTAAGATTGCAGATAACCTGAGGCTTAGTTTGCGTTTTTTTCTTATACAAGATATCAATTTTAGTAAGAATTGCAATTGTTTTAGATTTTGGGATTAGTTTGTGTGCACCACTAATATTAAATCTAAAAAGATCTCTATTGATTTTTTTTGGTCCTCTATAGATAGAAGTATGTAAGACAAAATCCATTACTTTTATACTTGAAATAGAAATTAAAGCTTTATTCTGTTTTTTGCTTTGTGTCATTAGTTAAATGATGTTGTTGTAATATTTTCAAATTTATTCTCGTATTTAGACTCAATCTTGTTTAATGTCATTTCTTGATCTTTCTGTGGGTCTATCTCAATCATATTAACACTATCAGAATGAAAAAAGCAATTGTTGAAAGTTTTTAGATAAGCCCCAATCATGATTTCCTTATAACTATTTGGCTGCATAATTTCCTCAAATGTCTTATAATTTATATCTGGAACTCTTTGAATTGCAATAGATAATTCAATTAGCTTTTTCAAAGTTGGATTAAAGTTTCCATTCAAAATTTGTGAAATGTAACCTTTTGTTACATTTAACATTTCTGCCATTTCGTTTTGCGAAATATTTTGTTCTTGCATGTAATTATAGAATTGCCTGTAAAACTCGTTTTGAGTCTTTTCAAACCAATAGGCTGAACTTTTAATTAATTCTTTTTTATTTTTCATGTCTTCTTCTGGCCTAGCGTTTTAAAGTAATCTTTCTTTACTTTTCTAAATTGTCTAATATCTTTAGCTTGTTTATTTTTTTGTCCACCAAAAATGATGATTTTTCCGGTTTTGGTTAAATGAGTCAAATAAATTCTTAAATTTTGTGTTTTGATTTCATACTCTTTATTGATTTCATTCTTTGGTGTAATGTCTTTAAATTTTTTACTCGGCAATGACCTCATTTGAGACACATCTTCTAATCTTGCTTGAACAACATCTAATTCATTTGAAAAATTACTTTCCTTTTTGATCTGTTCAGTGAATTCATCAAATTGGCATTTTCCATCAACTATTAGTTTAAAGATCGCTTGCTGTCCCTGTATTTCCTCTATCCTTTGTAATCGATATTTCATCAAAAAAGTTTAGTTATAACTATACTCATAACTCTACAAATATACCAAAATTTGACTTAAAATCAATCCCATATTATAAATATTTGGTTTAACATATGTTAGAATGTGAATATGTCCTTAATAAATGATAAAAATAAATCTTTCAACTATTTAAACAATTATTAGCTAAACTTAAGAAAAAAGTGCACTTCGATATAAGAATATATTTTTATGGTTATGTTATGATATTCTAGAAAGCTACCTCAAAAAGGAGGGGTATCGTATAATCTTAATTTACATAAACGGGTCTTGATGATCTATATCATCTGTCCAGTAATTATATCTACTTGAAAGAAAATTTTCAATTGCCGGCCAATCTGGAGTTTTTTGATGTGGCTCCAGACCCCATCCTATAACGGTACTGTACATGGTTAACTGTAATTGAGAATGTAACTTTTCTTCATTTACTTCAGTAAATGGAATAAGAGTCTCGTTTTCTTTTTCTTCGGTAAAATAGCTATCTTTAAATTTTTCAAGAAATTCTTTTTCATTTTGAATAATGGAGTGTTTTTTATTCATTTTGTAGTTAATGACCAAATTGGCGAGAGCCATCAATATGTGCCAATCTTTCCAACCTTTAGCCCTTAATTTCGAAACAAGTAATTTTAAGCTTTCTTCTTTTTTAATTTTTTGTAAAGTGAACTTGATAGGTATCACAGAATGTTCGTATCTATTCTTGATTGCTTTTAATGCTTCTCTTTTCGTATATGTGGGTCCGATTTTATTCGTATAGTCTAATTCCGCTGTTTCAGGTATTTTGAAATTTAACAAAAGGTTGGGTTTTTCTTTTGTTCTCCTTTCGATCGAAGCAAATTCTGTTTCACTAATAAACGCATTGTATATTACATTATAAAATTGAAAAAAAGTCACTTTGTTGGAAAGATCATCTTTGAAATTCTTTTCCATTATTTTTACAAAGTCTTTACCTTTGAGTAAAGACACTTCAAATAAGATAGTCGTCATAACTTGAAATAAGGTCTTACTGAATTCAGCGTAGTCTATATAATTCAATTTATCATACCTTGGGATACTAACTTTCCAAATTCTATCTTCATTTGAAGGTATAGACTCAAAAGTAATTTTTCCATTCTCAATAATCTCAATACTAATTTTTATTTTTGTTTTGATTAAACAGAGGTCATGTTGAGCTAATTCAACTTGAAATATTTGAAACATTGAAACAAATTCCTCAGAAATTGATGTTGTTACATAGTCATTATTGAATTCAACATACCAACTAATACCCAGTCCATTCCAATGTATAACTCTTGGGTTTCCTAAATCATTGAAGGGAATATCTGTGAAATAATCTTCAAGGTGTCTATCAAAATTTTCTTTTTCAAAAGAACTATTGGAACTTTTTTCTAGTTCATCTTTTAAGAAGAATATTTCTTCTTTTATATAACCCCATTTTTCAATTTCACCAAGAAGATAATTGTCAAGTCCAACACCGTATTTTTCAGAAAAAAATAGAATTTTTGCTGTATTAAGGAGGATGCTCTGTTCGTGTTCATCTGTAAATATCTCTTTTTCAATATTTGTATGAGAAATTAAGCTAAATTTTATTAAGGAAAAGAAACTCAAGAACGAGCCTTGTAAAAAATCTGAGTTTGCAGCCATTATGAGTGATTGGGTCAAATATTTGAGCAAATCAAGATTCGGATTATTCAGTACAAAATATGCTGCAATCAATGAATAATATTTTGCTGCATAGTTCAATTTCAGTGTTTGGTATACTTCGCTTAACACAATCATTGTATAAATTGAGCCTTTTATTCTCTCGTCTGTGTATGTCTTTATTTTAATTTCATGGAGAGTTTTTATAGCTTTAAAATATTCCTTGTTGTTAAAATAGATTTTAGCTCTTTGTGTTGCTTTTTCAGCAGCCAAATAGTTGCCATATCTTTTTGCTAAGTGTTTCTCTGCTTTTTTTACTAAGTTTTCGAATTCGGTCGTATCCAATTCAACTTTCTTGAATGTTTCTATGAAATCATAAAATCTATCACATAACAGTTCAAGATGATAAAGGGGTGCATTTGGGACTAATTTAATCAACTTATTGTACCATTTCGCGGCATTTTTCAAATTAAACCCTCTTTTTGAGTCCAAAGTTGTCATTTCAATAAATGCCCTGGTTTCAAATAAAAGACACTTCGAATTGGGGCTGAGGCCCTTCTGCAACTGCTTTTCTATAATACTAATTATTTGTGTGCGCCATTTACCAAATTGTCTATCTTCAAGAGATATCAAATTTGATTTATTAGCGGTGTGCATGTAAGTAAGCATCACAGCTAAATCTTCAAGTTCAGTGGGTGTCAAATCCAAATTATCAAGCTTCTGAAAGTACCTAATTATTAGCAATTCATCATCATCAAGTGTTTCCAAACCTGCCCTTTTCAAAACTAAATATTCGTAGATAGCCTTGTCTTGTAATAATGGAAAATTACTGGATTCAATAAACAGTTTCAAAAGACTTATCCAAAGTGGCAAATCACTATTATACTTTTCATTCTTGAAGATATTCCGAACAACATTTTTAATTTCAATGAACTCTTCGAAGTTTAATTCTAATTGGTCTTTGTGTTCTTTGTAATAATTATGTTTTTTAACGTACCAGTTTTTTTCATTTAATGGTCGAGGAAAAATTTCATTTGGTATGCTTAAATATTGAACAGCAATCCAGAAAGTGTCAAAATCTGCCAATAATTCAGAAATTGACTGAGCATCGTGTATTTCTAGTTGGCATTGATATCTATCTTCAGCCCATTTTTGCAGTTTGTTTCTTTTACCAATTGGTATATCTTGTCCACTAAAAAAAATAATTTTTTCAATTTTTGGTCTATTTTTCGTGATTTTCTGCACATCACTTTTAACTTTTTTGTCAAACTCTTTATCAAGTGAACAACAAAAAACGATAGGCTTATCTGAAAGTAGTCCTAAATATGCTGAATCATTTGTAAAATGAGTCCTCAAATATGAGTAAAAAGTCTCAAAATCGACACCTTGATCCCCAAAGGCAGAAACTGGCCCAGTTGAAGGTGTAATGTTGCTACAAATTCTTTTCCTAGTAAGGTGTCTGCATAGATGTTCGAAATCGTGGAAAAGATTTTTTGAAGTTAATTGTTCTATTCCAAATCTAATTTGTCCTATTACTTGAGTAAGGTTAATCATTTAATTTTTTTAATAAATATATGAATTTCAAAAGGAAAAATTAATACTATTTGAAATACTTCTTGACACTAACAAAAAAAATTCTTAAGTTTGTAATAACACTAACTAACGGACATTTTATAAATTAAACTATGAGGATGAAAATCAGAAAGTAATATGAGTAAGTTCATCACTACATATATGGTGTCAATCACCGCACCCGTCACATTTAATGATATGGGTGTACTACGTCCGCACGTTAGCGTAAAACGGAGGTTAGAAGGATAAAACCTGATAACAATAAAGAGTTTAAGCAAACCGCGGACAAGTAAAAAAGTCTGCGGTTTTTTTTTGGAGTGAATTAAAGCATCTAAAGATGAACCCTGAGCGGTCAAAAACCGCAAAAGGGCTAAAAACCATAAAAAAATGAAAAGTCTAAAGAAATTATTCGAGATCCTGGGAAGGTGGAAGTACCAGTATATAATGGCAGGGATTCTGCTTATAGTCTCTATTGCATTCCGTCTGCTTGAGCCGAAAGTGCTGCAAATAGCAGTTGATAAGATAATAACGCTCTTTGTAAAAAAGGAAAGCTCGCTCATTGCGACAGATGACTTTGTTTCGCGCTTTCTGTTTACAATACTTCCTGCGCTCTTGATAGAGAATTCGGGAATGATACTAATATACCTCGGTATCATCTTCCTGGTAATTGCGCTCTTCAGGGGTGTAACAATGCTGAGCTCGAGTGCAATATCAGCCGCATCAACGGAAAAAGCGATGAAGAAGCTGCGCGACAGGCTCTTCAGTCACCTGCAGCACCTTCCAATGGAGTATTACGGCAAAACTCCAACCGGCGAGCTGATCCAAAGATGCACCGGTGATGTTGAAACAGTACGGAAGTTCGCAACCATGCAGGTTACGGAAACGATAAGGCTATCAGCATTATTTGTAGGCGCATTTGTGATGATGTACCTGGTAAATCCAACTTATGCGTTTATCTCCATCAGTCTCTTTCCGATAGTGATAGGGGCATCGTACTTCTTCTTCAAAAAAGAAGGAGAGATATGGACAAAGCACGAAGCCGAGCAGGATAAGCTGACCGCAATGGTACAGGAGAACCTTTCCGGTATCCGTGTAGTGAAGGCGTTTGCTAAGGAGAACCATGAGATAGATAAATTCACCAGGCAGAATGAACAAAAGCGTGTTTGGGGAATGAAGCTGCTAAGGCTGCACTCAATTTACTGGCCAAGCAGTGATGTAATGGTTTATCTCCAGCTTGCAATATCGTTATTTGCCGGTGGGTATTTCGTAATAAATAACCGGATAACTGTCGGTGAATACACGGCGTTCTTTACATATGCATCATACGTTACCTGGCCGATGAGAAGGCTTGCACAGCTTGTAAGCGAAATGGGGATGACCCGTGTTGCTATCGATAGAATTTACTCAATTCTCGATTACAAACCCGAGGATTACTCCGGTTACAATAACGATGGCAATGAGCTTGATGGAAGCATTGAGTTCGATAATGTCCACTTCAAGTATGTTGAAGACGAGAATCCCGTACTAAACGGCGTAAGCTTTAAGATCACCGCCGGTGAAAAAGTTGCGCTGCTCGGACCCACGGGCGCGGGTAAATCAACTATAATCTCACTGCTTATGAAGTTCTATGAGCCCACAAGCGGGGTTATAAGAATAGACGGCAGGGATATCAGGGAATTCTCAAGGCCGTTCCTGCGGAGCAAAATAGGCGTAGTGCTACAAAAGCCTTTTTTGTTCTCCACAACTATCAAGGATAATATTGCCTATTCTGATCCTGATACTCATATTAATGAGATAGTTGAATCTGCAAAGGTTGCAAATGTCGATCATATCATCACCGATATATTCCCCAACAGCTATGATACTGTTGTTGGTGAAAAAGGTGTAACGCTTTCAGGAGGGCAGAAGCAAAGAGTCACGCTGGCAAGGACAATACTTAAGAATCCCGATATACTTGTACTCGATGATTCAACATCATCTGTTGATACCGAGACCGAGTTCGAGATACAGCGTGCGCTGAAAGATGTTACAAAAGACAAGACTACAATTGTCATAGCACACCGCGTAACATCGGTCCAGGAGTGCAGCCGGATAATTGTACTAGAAAAAGGAAAAGTTATCGAGCAGGGTACTCATGAGGAGCTGATAGAAAATAACGGGTTCTACCGCAAGATATATGATATACAGGTCTCGATTGAAGACGAGATAAGTAAGGATATCGGTGAAGTAATCCCGCCGGTTCTGGACCAGCAAAAAACGCTGGAAAGCAAAAAAGGAATGATAGGAAAAGAACTTGATACGGTGGTATAAAGTAATCCCGCCAGTGCGGGACCAGCAAAAAACGCTGGAAAGTAAAAAGGCAAAAGTAAAAAAGCAATTTGATACATTGATATAAAAGAAAAATGTATCCCCATCCAGGTGGATTGGGAACGAGTTAAAGTTAAAAGAATGATTAGCCACGGGTTTTAACCCGTGGTTAAGATTCTCCGGAATTTCGGGACTTTAGTCCCGATTGCAGATAAATGTAAACGATTTTTCAATAAGTATAAAAATGTCAAAACTAAAAGATAAACAGTTTAAAACAAAAGGAGCGCTTTGGCCGTTCTTAAGGCGCCTGCTAAAATACAGCTTCCGCTATCCCAAATGGGTTGCGGGTTTCACGGGATTTGTATTGCTTGTTGCTTTGATAGAAGCAGTATACCCGCTGGTTTGGTTAAGCCTGCTGGATAACTTCATTGTTCCGGCAGTTGAATCATACAAGTTAACCGGCAGCGCTGTGAACATTGATACTTCGGTACTGTGGAAATACGGCGCTGTATTTGCCGGTTTGGGTATTTTACTTGCCGCAGGTGTGTTCTGCTTCATTAATTTCGCCGGAAGGATACAGGAATATGTAATGTTTGATATCCGCCAGGAGCTTTTCACAAAGCTGCAGGAGCTTTCGTTCTCCTTCTTCGATAAATCCGCAGTAGGCTGGCTGCTTTCACGGATATCAAGCGATACTATCAAGGTTACGGAGCTTATTTCATGGACAATGATAGAAGCAGTGTGGGGAACCGGTATGATAATCTTCTGTGTATCATCAATGTTCTACTACAACTGGAAGCTTGCCATAATTGTTACGGCGGCAATTCCTGTTTTGATGGTAGTTTCATTCAAGCTTAGAGCGCTGATACTGAAGTATTCCCGCGAAGCAAGGAAATACAACAGCGAAATTACTGCAAGGTTCAACGAACATATTAACGGTGTTGAAGTTAACAAAAGCCTTGTGCAGGAAAGCCGCGTTAGCCATGATTTTACCGGCTTAAGCGAGAAGATGAGGATATCTTCATTCAATGCCGCGTACTACCAGGCAATATTTATGCCCCTGATAATTTTCGGCGGGTCAATATCAGCAGCGTTTGTGATCTATTACGGCGGCTCAATGGCGATATCGATTCCCGCTGCAATTACTATCGGTACGCTAGCTGCATTTTTCGGATACGCTACTATGATATTCGAGCCAATACTTGATATATCACGGTTCTACTCACAGGCGCAGAACAGTATTTCGGCAGGTGAGCGTATATTCTCGCTCATCGATACAAAGCCGGTTATTGTGAACTCCGTTAGCGCAAAAGATTACACGCGTATTACCGGTGATATCGATTTTGAAAACGTTGACTTCCATTATGAAACCGGCAAGGAAGTGCTGCATGGTTTGAACCTTAATATCGAAGCCGGAACATCTGTTGCGCTTGTTGGTGAAACAGGAGGCGGGAAATCAACAATAATAAATCTTATCTGCAGGTTCTATGAGCCAACCGGAGGAAGAGTGCTGATCGACGGAATTGAT
>JAUQWT010000400.1 GCA_030835005.1 Ignavibacteria bacterium
CGGGGATAAAAAGAGGATTTTCAAAAAGATAATTTTCAACTAAATGCCTAAAAAAGATATTAAGATATTCTGCTGGAACGTAAATGGCATAAGGGCTGCTTGGAAGAAAGATTTTCCGAAGTGGTTCAAGAAAACCTCGCCCGATATTTTGTGCCTGCAGGAAACCAAGGCGCAGTTCGAACAGCTTGATGAAGCTATCACAAAAGTGGATGGTTACTGCTGCCATTTCTTTTCGGCGGATAAGAAAGGATATTCGGGAGTTGCGATCTATTCCAAGGTTGAGCCTGTCAAGATCACAAAAGGATTCGGTAACCCTTACTTTGATTCCGAGGGAAGGGTGATCCAGGCCGATTATAAAGATTTTACGATATACAATGTTTACTTCCCCAATGGCGGCAGAGGACCGGACAGGGTTAAATATAAACTTGATTTTTATGATGAGCTTTTCTTTCACGTGGAAAAGCAGCGAAAGAAACAGAAGAACATTATTATCTGCGGTGATTATAATACAGCCCATAAGGAGATCGACCTTGCCCGCCCGAAAGAGAACGAGGGCAATACGGGATTCCTGCCTGAAGAACGCGCATGGATAGATACTATAGTTAACCTTGGTTACATAGATATATTCAGAGAGTATAACAAGAAGCCCGATCAGTACACATATTGGGATGTATTCACACGCGCGAGGGAAAGAAACGTTGGGTGGCGCATTGATTACTTTTTCATCTCGAAGGAAATGAGGAAACTTGTTACGGACGCGAAGATCCACCAGAAAGTTATGGGAAGCGATCACTGCCCGATAGAACTTGATCTTAAGATATGATGACCAGAGAATTGTAATTTGTAAACACAGGGCATTCAGTTAAGTTATTGAATGCCTTTTTTCACGATATTAACGCAGAGTCAAGTATGGATCCTTCCGCCAGCGGGCGGACAAGTCACTGCGTTCAGGATGACACTAAAGAATAACAATACAATTTAGATTTAATATCATTAAAAATATATTTATGTTTAAGTGTAAAAATTACAATATATTGATAATTGGATAAACTCTCTGTAATAATACCTGTTTACTTTAATGAGGAATCATTACATGAAACGTATTCTGTTTTAAAAAAGGTATTAATTGAAAATTCCGCCCGGTTTGAGCATGAGATAATTCTGGTTGATGACGGCTCGAAGGATAGATCTTATACTGTAATGCAGGAAATATCAGCCGGCGACGATAGTGTAAAGCTTGTAAAGCTTTCTAAAAATCACGGCTCGTATGTTGCAATACTTTCAGGGATGAACTTTGCATCGGGTGATGCCATGATGTATATGGCGGCAGATCTTCAGGACCCCCCGGAGCTTATAGCCCGGATGTATGACGAATGGATAAAGGGAAATAAAAAAGACATTGTATTATGCGTGCGCAAAAGCCGCACAGATCCGTTTTTATCCCGCGTGTTTTCTGCGGTGTTTTACAAAATTTTCCGGGCGCTTGTGCTTCCCGATTACCCTAAAAAAGGCTTTGACCTGTTTATGATAAACAAAGAACAGGCGAAGATACTTATAGATATGGATGAGAAGAACTCGCATTTAACCGTGCAGATAATCTGGCTTGGATTCGGCAGGCGCTATATTGAGTATCACCGCATGGAAAGAAAGCATGGCAAATCACGCTGGTCGTTTTTCAAAAGGCTTAAACTTGCATTTGATACATTCTTCGGATTTTCTGCACGTCCATTAAGAATTGCCTCGCTGCTGGGA
Organism: Ignavibacteria bacterium; assembly: GCA_030835005.1. Taxonomy (GTDB): domain Bacteria; phylum Bacteroidota; class Ignavibacteria; order Tepidaquicellales; family OLB5; genus OLB5. The sequence continues at coordinate 1,753 of JAUQWT010000400.1, forward strand.
ATGCTCGTATGGGTACCTGCATTTTTGCTGGCGCTGTATATAATTATCCGCAAACTGGCCCTTGGCAGTCCGCTATTCGGATTTCCCGCTCTTATGGCGGCAATTTTTGCAACCGGCGGACTGATACTGCTCAGTATCGGAATAATAGGCGAATACCTTTGGCGTAATTTTGATGCGACCAGGAACCGCCCAACCTTTATAGTTGAAGAAACAAAGAATATTCCGTCCGGTAAATAATGAAAGAAGCTCCGGTAATACATTTTGATTGCCGTTTTTTTTATGGCGATAGGCCTTGTGAGCCAAACAAAAAGTTCGGAGTCTTTTGTCCCGGTTGCAGCTACTACGAAAAAGACCGATCTATAAATGATGATTTTCCGCCCGTACCGGATGCTGATGCACAGCAAGGGGATGAAAGCGAAAAGAAAATAATCATAGTAAAGCTTGATGCCGTAGGCGATGTTTTGAGAACTACATCCATACTCCCGTCTCTTAAAGAAAGATTTACAAACTCAACTATAATTTGGATCACCAAAGAAAGATCATACGATGTACTTAGAGACAACGACCTCATAGATGAGATATATTTTACAACCGATGAACTGGAAAGCATTTACGCAGATAGCTATGATATCGCGATCAATCTGGATAGCGGTGCGGAAAGCTGCGCCATTATGAATAATCTCTCGGCTGACCGGTCATTTGGTTATAAACTGATAAATGGCAAACCATATCCCATAAATTCTCTTGCGATGAAGTGGTATTTAATGGGCGTAGACGACAACGTAAAGAAAGCAAATACAGAAACTTATCACCAAATAATCCACGAAATATGCGGCTTAAAATATGACGGAAGCGAGCCGAACATTGTGATGACTCAAGAAAAGAGATTACGGGCCGGCGAGCTGGCTCAAAAATACAGCACCAAAAAATTCGATGAGTTAATACTCATCAATCTTGGAGGCGGTAACCGCTGGCAGTATAAAAAATGGACTAAAGAAGGTTATACAGAGCTTATCAATATGATCTCTTCGGCAAACCCGGGCACCGGGGTTGGTGTAATAGGCGGCGAAGAGGACAGGGATTTTTATGAAAAGGTGATAAGCGGCATTAGACCGGCAGATAACATAATAAAATTTGGATGCAATAATACAGTTGATGATTTTATATGTATTGTCTTCCTGTTCGATAAAATATTCACGTCGGATTCGCTATGCTTCCACCTGGCCTGCGCGCTGGATAAATACTGCGTTGTTGTTACCGGCCCGACTTCACACACCGAGCTTGATGTATTTGGAAACGGAAAAGTATTGTATTCCGATAAAGTTGATTGCCTCTGCTGTTACCTTAATGTATGTGATAAAACCGTTACCTGCATGAACACCCTTTATGCAAGAGATATTCTGCAAACTTTAATTACTTAATAAGTTGCTAAAGGCTGTTTACCTGAGTTCTGAAAGCTACATAGACCACAGCTATACCATAATTAATGGTTTAATGAAGCGAGGTGAAGAAATAGAGCTTAAAGTATTTTTCCAGGCAAAGGAATTTACAGAAGAAATACGTACTTGGTGTGAAACAACGAAAAGCGAATTTGTTAAACGGCGGCGGTTCAGGAACCCGTTAAATATTTTAGATGACATAAAGCTTTTAAGAAAAGTAAAGAAGCAAAATGCGGATGTTGTCTGGTTCAACACAATGACAGTTTACCAGGCAATTCTTGCCCCGCTTATGCTGAAAAAATATGTTGTGATGATGCACGATGTTGAGTTTCACCCGGAATCCGGCGAAAAACACGGAACGCTGGCCTCAAAGCTTACTGTAAGGTTTTCAAAACGCAGAATTGCCACGGCAAGCGAAACTCAGGCAGCGATCTTCAGGAAGCGGTACGGAATTGTGCCGATGTTATTTCAGCTTCCCGTCATTACATATTTTAAGGATTCAGCACGCGACGATATGAAAGCCGAAAAAACAGATCGGGTAAAGTTTTTCTTTTTTGGCTCGGTAGAGAGGTATAAAGGACTTGAAACTCTTCTTGAAGCAGCGGAAATTCTTGAGGATAAGGGACTGAAGTTTGAAGTTAACATACACGGTATGCTAAAGTACGGCAAAGATGAAATCGCAGCACGAATTAGTAAACTGAAAAACGTAAAACTATACAACGAATTCATTGATTACGGGGATATACATTCGGTTTATACAAATAACGACGTATTGATACTGCCATACAAGCAGGTTACTCAGTGCGGCCCGCTGTTGATCGGCTATGCGGAGGGCGTGCCCTCCATTTGCAGTGATCTCGCAGGATTCAGGGAATATGTAACGGATGGAGCGGATGGGATAATTTTCGACGGCACGGCCACGGCACTTGCAGAAAAAATGGAGGTTATCATTATCAGCAGGGCTGTAATGGAAAAACTGAGGCATGGAATAGAAAATATTGCCGTGAAGAAATTTTCAATGGAGAGTCTGGCAAAGGATTACATTATGAATCTGAAACAGGCCGCTATTTGAATGTAATAACATATCTTCAAAAAAGCGGCAATGAAACCCGGTATTATTTTAGATTTTAATTGCGATTACGGTTGGTTATTTTGCTGATTCTGAAACTAAATTCAACTCAACAAAGGGGTTAATGAAAATTCTTGTAACGGGCGGGGCGGGATTTATAGGTTCGCATGTAGTTGATGTTCTGATAGAAGGCGGGCATGAGGTGATCATTTATGACCTTGAGGCTCCCGTTTACGGGCAGGATTGCCGCCATGTTGTGGCCGATGTGAACGACAGGGATGCCTTAAAGAAAGCCGCCAAAGGATGTGATGCAATCTATCACATGGCAGCGGAGGCAAATGTTAACATATTTTATGAGAAGCCTGTTGTTTCAAATTTTAACACGGCAAACTCAACTCTAAGCGTGCTGGAATGCGCCAAAGATATTGGAGTAAGCAGAGTACTGCTTTCTTCAACCGAATGGATATACGGAAGCACGGCAAGCGATGATACAAGCGAGATAACCGAAGAAACAATTTATGCGCAGAATCCGGACCACCTTTATACATCTTCAAAAATTGCAGCTGAGCTGTTTTGCAAAAACTATAGAACGCTCTACGGAGTAAATTATACTATCATGCGCTACGGCATTCCTTTTGGCGAGCGGGCACGCGCAGCAACGGTAACACCAATTTTTATAAATAAAATACTCAGCGGCGAAGAGATAACAATTCACGGAGACGGCTCGCAAACCCGGCAGTTCATTTATGTGCGCGATCTTGCAGAAGGCAACGCCGCATGCCTGAGGCCGGAGGGCGAAAACCAGATCTTCAATATTAATGGACGCGAAGTCATAAAAATAACCGATATAGTTTCAACGCTTGAGGAGATCCTGGGCAAGAAGGCAAAAGTAAAATTTATAGAAGACCGAAAAGGTAACTATAAGGGCAGATTTATTTCATCACAAAAAGCTGAAGAGCTGCTTGGCTGGAAACCGAAGATGAATTACCGGGATGCGATGAAGAAATATGTAGGTTCAATTTACAATGATCAATGAGCGATAAGAAGCCGGGGACATTTCAAAAGATAGAGACATGGCTTTGATGATCCAATTTGATTAGCCCCGCTCTTTAAGAGCTGGGATTGAGGATAACCCAAAAATTGGGGCTTTAGCCCCCGAATTATGAAAATACCAGGTCTAAGTACCTGACATAATGGATAAGTTTAAACATAGGTCCTTCGTTTCACTCAGGACTGAAAAACACATGAAAGATAAAATACTTGTAATAGGCGGCGCGGGTTACCTGGGGGCGGTTCTTGTTGAGAACCTGCTCAGGCACAGCTATCCCGTCAGGATACTTGACAGCTTTATCTATGGGAAAAAAGCCGTAGAAAATTATAAAGGTGATAAGCGGGTTGAAGTTGTTGAAGGGGATATACGCAATATAGAAACAGTAAATAATTCCATGGAAGGCATTGGGAGCGTGGCGCTGCTTGCAGCGGTTGTTGGCGATCCTGCCAGCAAGGCCAGGCCCGAGCAGACCGTGGAGACAAATTATCTTGCGGCGCAGGTTGTAGCATCTTCGGCCAAACGAAGCGGAGTGAGGAAGTTCATCTATGCTTCAACGTGCAGCGTGTACGGAGTAGGAAACCAAATGCTTGATGAACAAGCGCCGCTTAATCCCGTTTCGCTCTACGCAAAAACGAAAATTTCCTCGGAAGAAAGCATAATGAGCATTGCAGGAGGTGATTTTAGTCCCGTAATTATGCGCATGTCAACCCTGTACGGATTTTCGCCGCGCATGAGGTTTGATCTTGTTGTAAACACTATGACGATGACTGCTTTTACTGAGGGAAAAATAACGGTATTTGGCGGCAACCAGTGGCGTCCGCTCTTAAGCCTTGAAGATGCTTCGGACGCATATTTAAGAGTACTGGAATCCAAATTGCAGATGAATGGCGGGAAAATTTATAATGTTGGCTCAGAGGCGCAGAATTATATTATAACAGATGTGGCGAAACTTGTAGCTGAAGGAATAAAAAAAGTTTCGGGAAACGATATTCCGATAATCATAGAGGGTGATTCAACCGATGCGCGTGATTACCGCGTAACATTCAAGAAAATCCAGACTGAGCTTGGCTTTACGGTTAAAAGTACCATTCCCAGTTCAGCAGCCCAGATATGGAATAAGCTTGAATCAAAGGAAATCGATGATCCCAAGCGTAAGATCTACTACAATCACTACTTTGATGCAAGCGAAGAGCTGATCGGCTAAAAATTATTATATAGTAAATAGTATTTAACCAGAATTACATCATATGAATTTTTCAATAGGATTTGATAAGCGTGATTTACCCAAGGTGCACGAGGCATTTGATAAGATCGTGGCTTCGAATAAATGGACGGAAAGCTATTATACGGAGCTTTTTGAAAGCAAATGGGCAGAGCTGAATAAGCTGGATTCACTAGCATTCTCAAGTTGGAGCGGGGCCGCGCTTGCAGCAATGGAGTTTTACAACCTGAAAGGAAAGACGGTATTGTGCCCCAGCAATACATTTATGGCAACTCCCCTAGTAAGCCTGCAATGCGGTGCTGAAGTGCAGTTTGTGGATTGCAACAAGACTGATCTATGCATGAGCTTTGAGGATATGAAGCAAAAGGCAGACAAATATAAACCGGCAGCTGTTTGGGTCGTACACATAGGCGGGCATCTGGCTTTTGATATTGAAAAAATAGCAGAGTACTGCAAAGCGAATAATATTGTACTGCTCGAGGACTGTGCACACTCTCACGGTGCATCGTGGAACGGAAAGAACCCGGGCGAGTGGGGAGATGCGGGATTTTACTCTTTCTACGCTACTAAGACAATTACAACAGGCGAAGGAGGAATGCTTGTGACGAAGCACAAAGATCTCATAGAATACGCGAAAAAATTCCGCAACTACGGAAAGTTTGACTATAAGGTCCACGGGCTCAATTACAGGATAACAGAATTTGCTGCCGCAATAGGGACAATCCAAACCGATAGGCTGAAAGATATTATTGACTTCAAAAATGATTATGCCGCGAAGCTGGATTCCCAATTTACGAACAGGGTTAAGCTGCCGGAGGGGATGATCTCTGGGTATTACAAATATATAGTATTCGATCCCATAGAGAAATCAACCGGAAAAGTGTACGAAGAACAGTGCCACAGGATTTTGAATCACAATGTTGAATTGCCAAACAGCGATTGGGTTGGAGTTAATCACTGGTGTGTGCCGATATATTATAATCCATAAGGTTATAGTCATTCTGAGAGAGCGAAGCGAACGAAGAATCCAAACATTACTTTCTTTGGTATCAAAATACAATAATGAACTATCAACAATATAATGATTTTTCGCCTTCGCAAATAGATATGAAGGGTGAATATCAGAGGGGAGAGCCGGATACTATCCCATGGAGTTTTTTATTTTTGTATCTTATCCTGGCGATGGTGCTGGGCTATATTTATCATAAAAAAATAGTTGCGCCATTTAACTGGGACGCTCCCAACAGCCTGAATGCAGTTGCATCTTTTGAAACGCGCAAGCCATACCAGTTCCGCCTGCTTATGCCGATGCTGTTTTGGTTCTTTAAGCCGCTTGCTGTAATCTACGGAAAATATCTTTACAGCGCCTATAATATCATTATTGTATTTTTCATACAGGTGTTTTTTTATAAACTGCTTTGCGGTTATTTCAAAGATAAGAAACTGCTGTTATGGTTCGCTCCGGTGATACTTTATCCAATGCTATGGAATTATATAATTTTGAACCAGTCATTTCAGTATTATGATTTTACAGCAATACTTTTTTCTGTGCTTGGGTTGTATTTTATTGTAAGAGATAACTTCACTGCTTTTTTTATCACATTTCTGATTGGAGTTGTTAATAAAGAAACAGCGGCCTACCTGATATTTTCTTACGTTCTGTTTAACTATCGCGATATGTTTAAGCTGAAAATTTTTCGGAATGCCGCAATGCTTTCGGCAATATTCATAGGATACAAGTTTTTGCTCGGCTATATTTTCAGAAACAACCCCGGCGACCCGTTTGAAATAGGCATTGAAGATAACATCAGGGTCATTACCACTTTTTTCAGCAATATGATAATTGTAAAGAATATCCTGCTGAATTTTGGCGGACTTTATGTTTTTGCAGTCGTACTTTTTATATCGGGCCTGTGGCTGAAATTTCCCGATAAGAGACTAGTTATGATCAACCTTACGATTGTACCGTATTATATATTCGGGTTTTATATTACCTACATACAGGAGGTTCGGGTTTATACGGAACTTATTCCTATGATAACTATACTATTTTTGATATTTTTGAGCAACTTTAAAATTTCCGGGCTTGAACCCCGGGGCGCTATGAAGCGGAGTGAAATTGCCCGATAATACCGAATCGGAAAAACAGGTAAGTTTTGATGAATATATAGAAACTTATAAAACCGAGATACAGGATTCAATTGGTTTTATAGGGCAGGATGTGGATTTTTTCATAGAGCTGAAAGTTGATCTGCTGAGGGATCTTGCAGAGAAGAATTTAGGGAGCTTGAACAAGATCAAAGCACTTGATATCGGCAGCGGTGTTGGGCTTGTTGACAGGTTCTTAAAAAGCAGCATAGAAAACCTTTACGGAGTTGATGTAGAAAACGGCGTAGTAGAAAAAGCCAAACAAAATAATCCCGAAGTAATATATAATATTTATGATGGGCTGAAACTTCCGTTTGAAGATAATACATTTGACCTTACTTTTGCAATCAACGTTATGCATCATGTACCGCCGGTTCACTGGCGAAATTTTGCAGGCGAAATGAACCGCGTATTAAAGCCGGGCGGAATAGCCGCCGTATTTGAGCATAATCCGCTGAATCCGTTAACAAGAATAGCCGTTGCAAGGTGCGAGTTTGACCGCGACGCAGTTCTGCTGAGCCATAAGACGCTCAAGTCGCTGCTTAATGAAGCAAAGTTTGAAATGATCAAGGATGCTTACATTGTTTTTTTCCCCTTCAAAGCAAAATTTTTCCGTAATATTGAACTTGGTTTAGGCTGGCTGCCATTTGGCGCGCAGCATTTTGCAGCAGGCAGGAAACGGAAGTAATTCAGAAATTCTAGTTTACTTTTTTTCAGAACACCTGAGCCGAAGACAGAGAACATCTAAATTCCAAAATACCTTTATAGTATATCTTTATTTCTGTATTTTAATATACTTAGCGTTGCTATAAGTTATTATAAACAGATTAAATACAGGTAAATAATACTAACAAAACCTATAGTATGTCAATTCTTCAGCAGCCGGGCTTAACCCAAAATCCGAAAATAAGCATTGTTACGGCTGTATATAATTCATGTAATTACTTAGATGAATTCCTAGCCCGTACTGCCGAAGCGCTTGCCGGGATGAATTGTTCCGTTTACGAGATAATCTGCGTGAATGACGGCTCCCCCGATAACTCGCTTGATAAACTCTTCGAGCTTAAGAAGAAATATCCCAATCTTATCATCATTGATCTATCCCGCAATTTCGGTCATCACTATGCACTTTTTGCAGGTGTTGCAGCAAGCACGGGTGAATATGTTTTTCTAATAGACTGCGACCTTGAAATAGACCCGGGTGTAATAAAAGATTTTTACAAGGAGATCCAAAATACAAGCCATGACGTAGTTTACGGTTACCAGGAACACAGGAAGGGAGGACTCTTCGAAAAGATCTCCGGCGGGCTCTTCTGGAGCATTTTTAATCTCTTAAGCGAAACGAAGGTTTCAAGAAATGTCTTGACCGAGCGCATCCTTTCGCGTAAATACGCCGATTCACTTGTTCAAATGGGGGATAAGAATCTTTTTCTTGCAGGAATGATGAACTGGATGGGTTACGACCAGAAAGGAATTCCGGTAAAAAAGATTAAACGTGAAGGCAGAAGTAATTATTCGCTTGGCAGGAAGATTTCGCTGGCCGTCAATTCCATCACGTCATTCTCACCGGCGCCGCTGAAAGGAATTTTTTATGCAGGCCTTATTATAACCCTGTTAAGCCTCTCATTTGCGGCTTACCTGATACTCAGAAAAATACTTTTTCCGGGGGAATTATTTCTGGGCTGGACTTCAATATTGGTATCTATAAGTTTTTCTCTTGGCATTATTACTTTGTGCTTGGGCATTATAGGGATATATCTTTCGAAAATATTCTCACAGGTGCAGAACAGGCCTCTTTATTTTGTAAAAGATATTTTCAAATGATGGCGGTAAACTGAATTTAATACAATCTTTAACAATATTCATACAGATATTCGTGAAAAAAATAGTTTTCCTTGTTTCCGGTTCAGGCGGTACTTTGCGGTTTCTGTATCACGCAATAAGACGCATAGGGCTGGATTTTGAAATCACAGGCGTGCTGGGTGACCGTGAATGCTCAGCTCTTGATTTTGCTGCACGGAACAAGATCTATTCAAAAAAATTAAAGTACAACAGGACATCACCGGGTGAACTTCGCTCGGAACTTGAGTCCCTGCAGCCAGGGCTGATAGTTACCAATATTCATAAAATAATAGATACCGAAACGCTCAAAAAATTTCCGGAAAAATTCATCAATTTACATTATTCTTTATTGCCAAGTTTTGGCGGCATAATTGGCATGGAAACGGTTGAAAGGGCAAAGAAACTGAACGCAGGCTTTGTAGGAGGCACCTGTCATGAGGTGAGCGAAGATGTAGATGCAGGCAGGATAATTCAGCAGGGATGCTTTGCCGTTGACTGGGACAGAGATAAAGACATTGTTGATACAGTTTTTAAAGTATCCTGTATTGTTCTAATGGGCGGTATCATGACAAAATTTGCAGTAAGCTCCGTAAGCAATGAGCAGTTAATACTCAACAACAGAAAAGCGATTTTTTCTCCAGCGTTGCCGTTTGATGATATTTTTGACGATTCGTTCTGGGAATTGATCAAGGAAACCAATTAAGAGGATTTGCAGAAGTAATTGAAAAAGAAAGTTGCAGTAATACAATCAAACTATATTCCATGGAAGGGATACTTTGATATATTAAACGATGCCGATGTTTTTATATTTTATGATGACGTTCAGTTCACCAAAAACGACTGGCGTAACCGGAATAAGATAAAAAAGGAAGGAGGCACTCACTGGCTTTCTGTACCGGTCGGAACGGACCTGAACAGACTGATCAGCGAAGTTAAGATCACGGATGATAAGTGGGGAAAAAAGCATTTTAAAACTATCGAGCAATATTACCAGCGGGCGCCTTTCTATAAGGATTACAAGGAATTCCTTGAGCATGTTTATATTGAAAAACAATGGGAGTATCTTTCAGAGTTAAACCATTACATGATAAAGACTATTGCATCAGATTTTTTAAAATGCAAAGCTATGTATGAAGTTTCCGAAAAATATAAACCTGAGGGCAAACGGCTTGAGAGGCTTCTGGATCTGCTGAAAAAATGCGGAACCGAAAGCTATATCACCGGTCCCTCGGCAAAGAGTTATATTGATGAGATGGAATTCAGCAAGAACGGAATAGAAATAATTTTTAAAGATTATTCCGGCTATCCGGAATATCCTCAGCTCTACACACCTCCGTTTGAGCATTTCGTAAGCGTCTTAGACGTACTTTTTAATACCGGAAACGATGCACCATATTTTATTTGGGGATGGAGAGAGGGACAAAGATCAAACATATGAAATACCCGTTTAATAAGCCGTTTTTAACCGGCAAAGAAATAGATTATATAGTTGAATCGGTAAACAGCGGGAAGATATCAGGCGACGGCAAGTTTACGAAACTATGCCACAGCTTCTTTGAAAACAGATTTGGATTCAAAAAGGCAATGCTGACAACAAGCTGCAGCGATGCGCTTGAGCTTGCCGCCTTATTGCTTGATATAAAACCTGGAGATGAAGTAATAGTCCCCTCCTTTACATTTGTTTCAACCGCAAACGCTTTTGTGCTAAGAGGTGCAAAAATAGTTTTTGCCGATAGCGGCGAACTTGATCCGAATATTGATGTATCAAAACTTGAATCACTTATTACTCCGAAAACAAAGGCGATCGCCGTGGTGCACTACGCAGGCATTGCCTGTGATATGGACGCGGTCCTGGAAATTGCACGCAGACACAACATTCATGTTATTGAAGATGCAGCTCACTCGGTTGATTCATATTACAAAGGCAGGCGGCTAGGTTCATTTGGCACTTTTTCGGCATTCAGCTTTCACGAAACGAAAAACGTAATATCCGGCGAAGGGGGAATGATAATTATCAATGATGAAAGCTACGTAAACCGCGCTGAGATAATCCGCGAAAAGGGTACGAACCGGTCAGCGTTTTTCCGGGGCGAAGTTGATAAGTATAACTGGGTAGATATTGGTTCATCATTTTTACCATCGGATATAATTGCTGCAATTTTATATGCACAGCTTGAAAATCTTGACAAAATACAGAAACAAAGGATATCTTTGTGGAACGCCTATCACAAAAGTCTCAAGCCGTTGGCGGATAAAGGTTATTTTTCGCTTCCTGTTATTCCGGATTACGCAACAAATAACGGGCACATGTTCTATATTCTTTGTGATGCCAATAAACGTCAGGCATTGATTAATCACATGAAAAAATCTGACATACTTCCAACCTTTCACTATCTTTCTCTACACCGCTCGCCATTTTACAGAGAGCTCCATGATGGCAGGGAGCTTAGGAATACGGATAATTTTTCTGAAACCCTGCTTCGGCTTCCGCTATACTATGAGCTTAGTCAAGGTGATGTGGAATTTATTACTGAGAAAATTGCCGAATTCTTTGAGCCCAAGCAATAGCTAATGAAATTTTTATCGGAAATTAAAACAGAGAAATGAAATTACTTAACATCAGGATTCCCAACCAGCGATTCCCGACCCTTATCATCCAGATATATTACCTGATGATAGCTATTACATTTACCTATCTGTACTATCATAAGTTTATTCAGGGCGCAGATTTCTACAGTCCGCTTTCACCCGGCGGTCTGCATGCAGTTGCCAGCTTTGAATCTGTCAGGCCGATACAATACAGAATACTTATTCCGTTCATATTCAAAGGCATTGCAGTACTTAAGATTATTCCGGATAAACCGCTTTTCTTCCTGATAAATGCAGCGCAGGCAAATATGATACTGCTTTCGTTTTATTTCCTTCTAAACAGGCATTTTCAGAGCAAGGCAATGAACTGCTGGCTGGCCCCGGTGATAATTTATCCCATGTTATGGAATCTTATCATAATGAACGGACAGTTTTTTTATATGGATTTCGGACTGCTTCTGTTCATGATTCTTGGATATTATTTCATAGTTACCAGGCGGGAGAACTGGCTTCTTGTTACATTCTTTTTCGGTTACCTTAACCATACGGCTGTAACATATCTTGTGATCTCATATCTTTTATTCAATTATGACCGGCTGTTCAGAATAAAAACGGTCTTTTATGCCGTGGCGATGACTGTAATGTTCTTTGCAATACCGGCGGCCATAAATCTTTTTTTGCCGCCTTCATCAACAGGACATTTTCTGATCAATAACTTTTCCAGGAACATAGGTTTGTTTACCGAACACCCCGCTCATCTGTTATTAAGGGATTTCTTCTTCAATTTCGGCGGGCTTCATTTCTTTGTCTTGATATTCTTAATCACCGGTGCATGGAAGAAGTTTAAAGGTCCATACCTGTATATACAAATTATGATCATACCCTTTTTCATATCTCTGCTTGTGACCTTCAGCCTTGAAGAGATGCGCAATTATGTTGCGATAATACCCAATATAATCATTTTATGTCTTTTCTTTTTGAGCACTTTCCCGAATTCATTCCTTAGGCCGCATGAACACATATTGACCCAAGGGGAAAAAAATTGAAGATATTATACGTCAGTTCAAACGGCGGCATTCATGACTACCGGTTCCTAAAAAAACTGACCGAAGATTATGAAGTTCTTTTCTTATTCTATGCCTCCGGGGAAATAATCCCGGAGATAGATAAGCTGCCGCATCTGCAGATAATCTGTAAGAAGCCGGCGTTCCGTTCAATGCCGCTCCTTAGCGAGATATGGCATTTCAAGCGGGCAGTAAGAGAGTTCAAACCCGATATTATTCACTCAGGTTACGTATGGCAAACAGGGATACTT
>JAUQWT010000401.1 GCA_030835005.1 Ignavibacteria bacterium
GATTTTCATATCTTTTCCTGATGTATTATCAAGCTCTAAGTTCCACAAGTCTCCCACACCCATTTGATTTGGTGGCGGCTTTTTGAGTCTTACTATAACCTCGCCCGCCTGAAGATTTGAAGATACAATACAAATTAAAAACAACGCTGCTAGTATTTTGGATGAATGTGACATTTTGGTTTCCTCCATTTATAAATTTAGAATGACCAAGTTAATTAATTTCAGCTATTTGCCATAATTTGGCAATAAGTTTAAGATAAACCAAACAGAAAATTCATGCAGTTTTTCGAGGGCAAATCTCAAAGAACATTGGGAGAATCGATAGTTTTTTGCAGGTTTATTCTTGACTTTTGGATCATAAGTCCTTTCACAGAAGCAGACTCACAATTTTGCCTGCCAAAAAAACTCTCACTCCCAATTTCAAAAAAAGGTTAGTTATTAACTAATAGCCTTTCATTAGAGTACTCTTAATTGAACCTATTTTATCAATCCCTCAAAACCGGATTTCAAAAGTAATATGATTATTTTATCAACACCAATTTCTTTATAGCTGTTAGCCGCTGGCCGTTTCCTTCTGCAATTAATCTGTAGAAATACACACCGCTTGCAAGATTTGTGCCGTCAAACTCTATTGTATAGTAATCAGCCGGCTTTCTTTCATTTATAAGTGTGGCAACTTCCCTGCCGATTAAATCATAAACTTTAATTGTGACTACAGCATCAATAGGCAGTTCAAAGTTTATTTTAGATTTCGGATTCGAAGGGTTCGGGTAATTCTGGCTTACATCAAATTTGTTGGGAGGATCTATCGAGACATCCGAATTGAGAAGATAGTATTCATAAGTTCCGTTGTAATCCACCTGCTTTAGGCGATATTTGTATTTTCCGGTTTTGAGCTTCCGCTCGGTAAAATTATAAGTGTTTTGAACGTTTGATGTCCCCGTTCCCTGAACAAATCCAATCTCGTGCCAAATCTGTTCACTGCCAAGCGAACGCTCAATATTGAATCCGGAATTATTAACTTCCCATTCAGTAACCCAAATCAATGTAACATCTCTTTTGTTTATAGTGAATAAAAATGAAGACAAACTGACCGGCAGCGCACCCCCGCAGATTGAACCGCCGCCCGACCATGAACCATTGATGTAAATGTTGGTTGCACATATATCTGCACCTGTCTGTACTTCAACACTTGAGCCGGCGTCATATGTAATATTGCTTGTAGTTTGGGAGACTACTTTTACGGTAACTACTAATATGAGTATTAAAATTATTCTTTTCATTTGAAGGTATATTTTTATTTTTCACCAAGCTTAATTTCTTTGCCTTCTGTCCTGCTTGGATTTATATCGTTTATCATCTTTTCTAAAGTTAGAATTTTCTCTTTCAATTCTTTAATATCGTTAAGTTCACTTTTAAGTTCATCATTTTCTGTTTTAAGTTCCTGTATCGCTTTTATCATCGGAGCAATCAGGTCATTGTAACGAAGCTCATACATTCCTTCTTCTGTTACTGTAAGCATACCGGAATTTTCTATCCCCTCCTGCATCAAAACTTCTTCAACTTCCTGTGCTACAAGTCCGTATTCAGTTTTTTTAGTTTCATCGTTTTTTCGAATGTATGAAACCGGATTGAGTTTCGAGATGAAATTTAATCCCGGGCTTAAAGGCAGTATATTCTCCTTCCATCTTATGTCGCTTGTAATATTCCACGCAACCTGCACGCCTGCATATGTAACATCTGTATTGCCTATTCGCACTTGGTTACCTAATGTGCCATCCGGTACCAGAGCGTTATAGCCGATTGCCAAGTTATTACTGCCCGTTGTAATATTAAAACCTCCCTTATACCCAAATGCACTGTTAAAGTCACCAGAGGTGTTACCCCATAGGGCGCTTACCCCAAATGCTGAATTAGTGGAACCGGTTGAGTTACCTAATAAAGAGCTTTCTCCAACAGCAGTGTTATATGTGCCTGTTGAGTTAGAGTATAATGAGTTAAATCCCAACGCCGTATTATATGAACCGGTAGAGTTTGAATATAATGAACTATGTCCCACTGATGTATTTGAGCTTCCTATAGTATTATAGTTTAAAGATGTATAACCAATTGCTGTATTACTGCTCCCTGTAAGGTTTTGGTTTAACGACCCATTTCCAAAAGCGGAGTTGTATGTCCCCGTTGTATTGAGATTTAATGATGCATATCCAAAAGAAGAATTGTGTGAACCTGCAGTATTATTTTCAAGGGAAAGGTAACCAAAAGCAGAATTGCGTATTCCTGTTGTATTTTGCTGCATTGAGCGGTTTCCGAACGCTGAATTAAAATCTCCTGTCAGGTTTTTTCTTAATGCATATGTGCCAAATGATGAATTCTGTTGTCCCGTAGTATTAGATTCCATTGACAGTGTTCCGAAAGCGCTGTTTTCACTGCCAGTTGTGTTAGCGGTCAATGAGTGATGACCAAATGCTGAATTATAATTTCCGCTGGAATTTGCAGTTAAAGAATAAATTCCGAAAGCAGAATTCCAAGTACCGGTTGTGTTGACTCTTAACGATTGGAACCCGAAGGCCGAGTTCAATAAACCGGTCATACTAAAATTACCAGCTTCAATGCCGACAAAAGTACTAGATGATCCGTAATTATGGATAAAACTTTGTGACCCTTTGTAAATTACACCAGTAGTTGAATTTGTTGTATTCTCGAGTTTGATTGTGTTTTGCAGACTCAATTGGCCCGATGACTGGCTTAAAGTTAAAAAATTCGTCGTACCATCTTTTATTGTGAAAACTCCACTTGTCCCAAGAGTGTTCGTAATGCTCTGTGCAATCAGATAATTAACTGCTATCAGGTTAAATGCCAAAATGAATAATATTCTAGTTCTCATATTTGTTTTAGATTATTTTTTAA